>JBDSZM010000043.1:0-10711 GCA_039925165.1 Burkholderiaceae bacterium | reverse complement strand
GCCGCCCGACCAGCTCGCGGGCTACGACGAACTGCGCCGCCAGCTCGAGGCCGGGCTGTGCGAGGCGACCGGTTATGCCGGCGTGAGCCTGCAGCCCAACGCCGGCTCGCAGGGCGAGTACGCCGGGTTGCTGGTGATCCAGGCGAGCCACGCCGCCCGCGGCGAAGGCCGGCGCGACATCTGCCTGATCCCCGAGTCAGCGCACGGCACCAACCCGGCCAGCGCGCAGATGGCCGGGCTGCAGGTGGTGGTGACGAAGTGCGACGCCGAAGGCAACGTCGACCTCGCCGATCTGACGGCCAAGTGCGAGCGCCACGCCGATCGTCTGTCGTGCGTGATGATCACCTACCCGTCGACCTACGGCGTGTTCGATCCGCGGGTCAAGGAGATCTGCGCCGTGGTGCACCGGCACGGCGGACGGGTGTACGTCGACGGCGCCAACATGAATGCGATGGTGGGCGTGGCTGCTCCGGGCGAGTTCGGCGGCGACGTCAGCCACCTCAACCTGCACAAGACCTTCTGCATTCCGCACGGCGGCGGCGGCCCCGGTGTCGGGCCGACCTGCGTCGTCGCCGACCTGGTGCCCTACCTGCCGGCGCACCGCAGCTACGAGCGATCGGCCGGCCTCGCGACGGCCGGCGACGACCCGCGCGTCGGCGCCGTCTCGGCCGCGCCGCTCGGCAACGCCGCGGTGCTGCCGATCAGCTGGATGTACATGCGGATGATGGGCGCGGACGGCCTCACCGCCGCGACCGAGACCGCGATCCTGTCGGCCAACTACATCGCGGCGCGGCTGTGCGGGCACTTCGACATCCACTACAGCGGCAATGTCGACGGCCTGCGCGGCGGCGGCGTCGCGCACGAATGCATCCTCGACCTGCGGCCGCTGAAAGATGCGACCGGCGGGGCCGACGGCATCAGCGCCGAGGACGTGGCCAAGCGACTCATCGACTACGGCTTCCACGCGCCGACGCTGAGCTTTCCGGTTCCCGGCACGCTGATGGTGGAGCCGACCGAGAGCGAATCGCTGGCCGAGCTCGATCGTTTTTGCGACGCCATGATCGCCATCCGCGGCGAGATCGCGAAGGTCCAGTCGGGCGCATGGCCGCGCGCCGACAACGCGCTGAAGAACGCACCGCACGCGGCGCACGCGCTGCTCAAGGCCGATTGGCCGCACCCCTACACGCGCGAGGAGGCGGCCTATCCGATCGCCAGCCTGCGGGGTGGCAAGTATTGGTCGCCGGTGGGCCGGGTCGACAACGTCTGGGGCGACCGCAACTTGTCCTGCGTGTGCCCGCCGATGAGCGATTACGCGGGCTGACTCCGAACCGGTGGATCTGCCCGCTCCCGGCCGACCCGAGCGGCAGGGCATCTCGGACCGAAGCGTGCAGCCGATCGGTCTAAGCTCTCGGTCCCGGGCCGCCGAGTGCCGTTGTCGCACCGGCCCGGCCGCCCTGTCACTGCCCGCTGTTCAAACGCGTCAACTGGAGCCCGCCATGTCCCTGCGCATCAACGACACCGCCCCCGATTTCGAGGCCGACACCACCCACGGCAAGATCCGCTTCCACGACTGGATCGGCGATTCGTGGGCAATCCTCTTCTCGCATCCGAAAGACTTCACGCCGGTGTGCACGACCGAACTCGGCTACATGGCGAAGATCGAACCCGAGTTCACCCGCCGCAACGCCAAGCTGATCGGCCTGTCTGCCGATCCGGTCGACCGCCACGCCGACTGGTCGAAGGACATCGAGGAGACCCAGGGCGCGAAGGTCCAGTACCCGATGATCGGCGACGCCGACCTGAAGGTCGCCAAGCTCTACAACATGCTGCCGGCCGACGAAATCGGCGCGGACGGCCGCACCGCCGCCAACAACGCCACCGTGCGCTCGGTCTTCATCGTCGGCCCCGACAAGAAGATCAAGCTGACGCTGACCTACCCGATGACGACCGGCCGCAACTTCGACGAGATCCTGCGCGTGCTCGACTCGATGCAGCTGACCGCGAAGCACAAGGTCGCCACGCCCGTGAACTGGAAGCACGGCGACGATGTGATCATCGCGGGCTCGGTCTCGAACGAGGAAGCCGAGAAGACCTTCCCCGGCTACAAGACCATCAAGCCCTACCTGCGCACGACCCGGCAGCCGGGCTGACGCGCTGTCGCTCCATTCGACCGATCCGGTCTTGGTTTCGGGGACTTCCATGCTCGTCTTCCGCCAGCTCTTCGATCCGCCGTCGTCGACCTACACCTACCTGCTCGGCGACCGGCAAAGCGGCGAGGCGTTGCTGATCGACCCGGTGTTCGATCAGGTGCGACGCGACACCGCGTTGCTGCGCGAACTCGGCCTGCGCCCGGTCGCCACGCTCGACACCCATGTGCATGCCGATCACGTCACCGGCGCCTGGATGGTCAGGGCGGCGACCGGCAGTTCGATCATGGTGTCGCAGGCGTCGGCGGCGCAAAACGCCGATCGACGCCTGCGCCACGCAGACCGGGTGGCATTCGGTCACCGCCATGTCGACGTGCGCGCCACGCCGGGGCATACCGACGGCTGCCTGACCTACGTGCTCGACGACCAGAGCCTGGCCTGCACCGGCGACAGCCTGCTGATCCGTGGCTGCGGGCGCACCGATTTCCAGCAGGGCAGCCCGGCGCGGCTTTACCGGTCGGTGCACGAGCAGATCCTCACCCTGCCGGCCGAGTGCCTGCTGTACCCGGCGCACGATTACCGCGGCCTTACCGTGACGAGCGTGGCCGAGGAACGGCGCTACAACCCGCGCCTCGGGGGCGATGTCGACGAGGCCGACTTCACCGGCTACATGAACAACCTCGGACTGCCGCATCCGAAGCTGATGGACATCGCGGTGCCGGCCAACCTGCGCTGCGGCGAGCCGGCGCAGGCCGGTACCCCGATGGAAGGTTCGTCGTGGGCGCCGCTCACCTGCACCTTCGGCGGCGTCTGGGAGATCCAGCCGGCGGCGCTCGAGGAGTGCCTGGCCCGCGACCGCGACGCGGCACCCCAGGTGATCGACGTGCGCGAGCCGTCCGAGTTCGGCGGCGGGCTCGGTCACATTCCGGGCGCGCGGCTGCTGCCGCTGGCCGAGCTCGCCGCGCGCAGTGCCGAGATCGACCCGGCCCGCCCGGTGGTCACGGTCTGCCGCTCGGGCGCCCGGTCGGCGCAGGCGACGGTGCTGCTGCAGAAGGCGGGCTGTGCGCAGGTGGCCAATCTGGCCGGTGGCATGTTGCGCTGGCGTGCCGAAGGACTGCCCTTCGAGCAGGGCGGTCGCTGAGTACGACCGCTGCGCGCCCTGCGTCGCAGGCGCTGATCGGCCGCCGCAATGACTCTGTCACGCTTCGGGATCACAATGATTTCGGCGACCGCAGCGGTCGCCGATCTTTCGCACGGCAAACAGGAGACAGCATGAATACAACCCGGCTCATCGGCATCGGTCTGCTCGCGCTCGTCGGCGCCTGCGGCGGCGGCGACGACTTCACCACCCTGAGCGGCAATGCACCGCTCGTCATCGGCCACCGCGGCTCGGCAGGATCGTTGCCCGAGCACACGCTCGAGGGCTACCAGCTCGCAATCGACCAGGGCGCCGACTACATCGAGCCCGATCTGGTCATGACGTCCGACGGCGTGTTGATCGCGCGCCACGAGCCCATGCTCGACGGCACCACCGACGTGGCGACCAAATTCCCCGCCATTCGCATGCGCACCCGACCCGTCGACGGCGTTTCCACGACCGCCTACTTCGCCAACGACTTCACCCTGGCCGAGATCAAGACACTCGGCGCGGTGCAGGCCGGCGCCTCGCGGCCGCAGCAGTTCAACGGCCTGTACAAGATTCCCACGCTCGACCAGATCATCGCGCTGGCCAAGGCGGCCAATCGCACGGTGGGCATCTATCCCGAGATCAAGCACTCGACCTACATGGCCGGCATCTTCGGCGCCAACGTGATCGAGGACGCGCTCGTCGCCAAGCTGCACGCGGCCTACGGCAACACCGCAGAAGCGCCGGTCTTTATCCAGTCGTTCGAAGTCTCCAACCTGCAGTACCTGCACACCAAGACGAGCATCAAGCTGGTCCAACTCGTCGATGCCGACGACGTCAACGCCGACGGCTCGATGTCGCTCGTCGCGCCGTACCGGCAGCCCTACGATTTCGTCGTCAAGGGTGATCCGCGGCTGTTCTCCGACCTGCTGACCCCTGCCGGGCTCGACTTCGTCAAGACCTACGCGAGCGGCGTCGGCCCGTGGAAGCCCTACCTCGTCAAGACCGTGGCTGACGGCGTCGACCGCAACGGCGACGGCCGCATCACCATCAACGACCGGCGCGTCGACGGCAGCACCGGTGTCATCGAGGCGGCGCACGCGCGCGGGCTGCTGGTCCACACCTGGACCTTCCGCAACGACGCCAGCGGCTACGGCTACACCGACCCGAGGGCCGAGATGACGTACTACATGTCGCTCGGCGTCGACGGCGTCTTCACCGACTTCACCGCCACCGGTGTGGCCGCGGTGAACGAATTGCGCTGATCCGCTGGCGCTGTTCGGCGTTCGCCCGCAGGTGCTCGGGCGAGCCGCCAGGCCTGCCCGGCCAGCCCTGAACGGCCCGCCCGGGCAGGGCCGGCACGGTGGTGGCGACAGGTTCCAGGGTCGCGGTGGCCTGCTGTGCATACACCGGCCACGACGGCGCAGCGGACGCCGGTGCGGCCTGCGCTTCAGCTCGCCAGCGTCCCCAGCAAGCCCGCCACGCCGAGTCCCAACGCCGCCAGCGCATCGCCGGCGATCAGCCCGCCGCCGATCAGCGAGGTCGTGCTCATGTCCGACGCCAGGCGCGGATCGCGTCGCGCGCTGGCGCCGCTCGTACGGTCCCACCAGGCCGTGACGCTCGCGATCACCCCGCCGAATGCGAACCAGAACGAGGTCGCGACGCCGAAGAAGGTGCCGAACGAGTACGCGTAGGGCGACGGCAGCACGATCGCATCGAGCACGAAGTCGGTGGCGCCGCCGATCCGCCCGCCGGCCTTGAAGCGCTGGTAGGCGCCGCTGGCGAAGAGCCCCTTGCGCACCAACTGGACCGCGAATCCGAGGCCGATGCCGAGCACGATCGCGGTGCGCTGGTAGGGCTTGTCGTCGGTCAGGCTGCGCAGCGCGCCGACCAGCTTGTAGGTCATGGCCGAGACCCACTGGCCGGGTTGCTCGGCAGCCGACATCACGGTCTGGTCGAGCGCCAGCACCGGGTAGGCGGTCATGAACAGGCGCGCGAAGCCGACCGTGAGCAGCGCCCCGACCGCAAGCCCGAGCACCTGGAAGCGGAACTGGATGACCCGCGGCGTGCCGAGCCGCCAGCCGGTCGAGCGGTCCTGCTGCATGTCGGCGGCGACGCTGCAGGCGACGAGCAGGATGCCGCCGGCCATCAGCCCGACGGCCGGGTCCTTCAGTCCGAGCGCCGCCATCAGCACCACCGCAGTCACGAAGGCCGAGGAGATCGGCGTCGAGTCGCTGATGCCGAGCGAGATGCCGTTGACCAGCGCGAAGACGAACACCAGCGCGATCGCCACGCCGATGAACAGCAGCGGCTGGTGCAGCACGTTCGATCCGACCCACGCAAGCACCGCGCCCCAGAAGACGATCCAGGCCACCAGCCGGCCGGTGTGCATGCGTTGCCAGTCTTCCAGTTCCACCACCGGCGCGGCGACCGGCGCACGCCAGCGCCGCCACGCTTCGGCCAGCACGCCTGCGACGTCGAGGATCGCGGCCCCCATCACCAGGCCGAGGCCGATCAGGAAGGTGATCTTGCGGAATGGTTCGCCCGGTGCGAGCCAGCCGATCGAGACGAAAAAAGGGATCAGCGCCCAGCCGGTGAGCGCGGCGGCCAGTGCCGCGAGGCCGATGCGCGCCCCGACCAGCAGGCCCGCGCCTAGGGTCGAGACCGACAACTCGATGGCGCCCAGCGCGGCGATCTTGGCCGCGCCGACGCCACCCGCGAGGCCGAGCCCGATGCCCCCGCCGAGCCGCGCCACCGACAGCCGCAGCAGCACCGGGTCGGTCAGCGCACGCAGGATGTTGGCGACCGCCAGGCCCGACGGAAAGGTGAGCTGCAGCCGGTCGACCAGGATCGGCGTGTACAGCATCCCGACGCCGGCGCCCAGCATGCCGATCGAGCCCATGAAGACCACCAGCTGCCAGACCGGCGGTTGCGGCAAGCCCATCCAGACCATCGCCTGCAGCAGCACGCCCATTCCCGACATGCCGGCTACCGACGCGGCCGCGGTCTGCATGTAGTTGGCACCGTGCTTGCCTTCCGGCCCGTAGCCGAAGGTGACGACCGATCCCAGGATGCCGGCCAGCACCTGGCCGCCGATGAAGAAGCCGATCGAGAAATTCATGTACGCGGCGGTGACACCGCCCAGCGGCCCCAGCACGAAGATGCCGAGCAACGCCAACATCACCCAGTAGCGCCGGCTGTTCATCGGTGGCAGCCAGCGCCAGCGCGGCGCCGCCACGGCAGCCATCGGGACGGGGTTCAGGGTCTCGCTCAGGGTCGTCATCGCAGCGGGCTCGAAGTTGCGCGATTGTCCGTGCGGCGCGGGTCACGCGGCCGGCATCGCCCCCGGGTTCAACCGGCGACGGCGCGCAGCAGCAGGACCGCGGGCAGGCCGAGGTAGAGCGCGACGAGCGCCAGCCGCTCGAGCCACCACCGTGTCTCCACCGCCGCTGCGGGGTGCAGCAGCGCGACCCCCACCGCGCCGATCTCGACGACGGCCCGCAAGCCTGCCGCGCACAGGACGACTCCGATCGCCCAAGCCGCCCACCAGATGCCGAAGCTCACCCCGTAGGCCAGCAAGCCGTGGCTGGTGTACTCGCCGAAGCCGCTGCCGTAGGCGATGTGCTGGTGCAGGCGGAACGCTGGAATCGCCAGCACCAGCGGATAGAGCCCGAACTTGACCCAGGCGCTGTTGAGACGGCCGTGCCGGGCCTCGTGGCGCGCCTGCGCATGGACGCTCGCCGCCGAGGTGGCAGCGACGCGCGGCACCGAGACGCCGGCGGCGCTGAACGCGCGTGCCAGGGCCGCGGGATCGGCCAGCGCGAGCCCGTAGCGCCAGCGCCCCCCGCCTTGCAGGCGCAACGTCAGGCCCGCCCCGGGCAGAGGCAGGCGCCACGGTTCGATCGCTGCGATGTCGCGCAACGGCAATTCGAGGCGGCGGCCGCCGCGGCCCCGCAGCAGCAAGCGGCCGGGCTCGAGGCTGGCGCGCGCAGCGTAGGCGCGCAGCACGCACCACGCAGCCGCTTGCGGCACCAGAACGAAGGCGACAAAACTGCGGATCCGGGCCAGCGTGTTGACCTGCAGCGCGCCGTCGCCCCAGAGCAGCGCCACGGTCATCCAGAGCAGGCCGGCGCCGGCGCCGACCCGCAGCAGCCCCGCGACGACGCGGGCCGCGGGCTCGAGCACGGCCACCTCGACCGGCCATGCAGTGGCAGCGCGACGCGAGGCCGGGGCGCTGCCGCTGCGCCATGCTGGCCAGGCCTGCAACGCCGCAATGCCCGCGAGCAGCAGCACGAACCCCGCCCCGGCATGGCCGACCCAGTCGCCCCAGGCGACGACCAGGGTGCGCGGCGGATCACGCACCGGCACATCGCCGACCACCAGGCTGCGCTCGCCGATGCGCGCCCCGGCCACGACGCTGCCGGCCGCGTCGATGACGGCGCTGGCGCCGTTGGTGGTGACACGCAGTTGCGGCAAGCGGGTCTCGACACTGCGGAACGCTGCGACCCCGGCGTGCAGTTCGGCGCCCTGCGCGCTGCCGCTGAACCAGGCATCGTTGGACAGGGTCAGGATCACTTGCGCACCCAGCCGTGCGCCGTCGACCGCGAGGCCGGTATCGACGTCGTCGAGACAGATCAGCGGCAAGACCGGCACCTCGCGGCCATCGGCCAAGCGCAGCGGATAGATGCGCGCGCCGCTGCCCGGCTGCCAGGTGCCGGCCCACGGCAGCCAGCGCCGCAGCCACGGCCCGTCGAGCCACGCCGGCACGTACTCGGTGAGCGGAAAGACGCGCGTCTTGCGATAGAAGCCGAGCAGCCCGGTGCCCGGAGCCACGAAGGCCGCGGCGTTGTATTCGCCGTCGGCGTCGCGGTCGTACGTGCCGAAGACGAACGGCACCTTCGCGGCATCGACGACAGCCAGGATTTCGGCGTCGAATTCGGCCCCGGCCGCACTCTTGGGATGGCCGAACGTGGTGGGATACACCGTCTCCGACCACAGCACCGCCTCGACGTGCTGGCGCTCGACCGCGTCATGGCTCATCGCAAAGTGCAGGTCGAGGACCGCGCGCACGACGGCGCCGGCACCGTGCTCGCGGCGCAAGCCTTCGTAGTCGACCAGGTTGGCCTGCACCAGCCCCACCCGCACGGGCTTGCCGGTCGGCGATGGCAGTGCCAGCAAGGCCGCGACGCCGTACGCGGCCAACAGCAGCGGCAGCACGGCCGCGATGGCAAGCGCTGGCGCGACGGCCGGAGCTCCGACGGCACGCCGGGCCCAGGCCGCCGCGAGGGCTTCGTTCGTGAGCAGCAGCACGACGGTCAGGCCGGCCGCGCCGCCGAGGTCGGCCGCCTGCCGCATCCACAGCGAGGGATGGAGCCCGTGGCCGAAAGTGTCGCCGAGCAGCCGCGGCACCAGGGCTTCGGTCGCGACCCAGGCCGCCGCGCCGGCCAGCGCGCCGACCCCCCGGCCGTAGCGACTCGAGGCGAGCCGGCGCACGAGCGCGTGGGCAAGAAACTGCGGCTGGAACAGCGGCGCGGCGACGAGCAGCAAGGCGAGTCCAGTCGCCGAGCCGAGCTGCGTATAGCCGCCGATCGCGATGCCGAACCAGGCGAAGACGGCCGCGCTGTAGGCGATCGACATCGCCCAGGCCGCGAGCAGCGCGTGCCGGACGCTGCGGCTCGCATCGAGCGCACACAACCAGGGCGCCAGGGCGACGAAACCGAGGGGCCAGGCGGGCCCGCCACGGGCGTACAGCCCCGCCAGCAGCGCGCTGGCCACAATGCCCGCGAGCACGCGGCCCGGCAGCCCGCGCCAGCGGTCGCTGATCTTCAGCGCCCGCGCCCCCCGGCGTCGAGCGGCGCCGGGATCGTGATGCGGCGCATCGGCAGCCCGGCCGGCGCGAGTTCGGGCGGCACGATGCCATCCGCCGGCAGCGCGATCGGCCGGCCTGCCGCATCGAAGAGGCGGGCGTCGGGCGCGAACATCAGGACCGCTTCGATGCGCTGGCCGTCGTCGGTCGCCTGGTGGTGGCGCACATAGCCCTCCGGCAAGGCAAAGTCCTCCGGCACCGCCAGCCCGATGCGCGGCGGCCGGGTGCCCGGCGGCGAAAAGGCGCCGAGACCGCCATGCACGCCGGCCTGGTGCAGGCGGTCGATCACCTCGGGCATGGTGGGCGTCTCGCCGGCATTCACGTAGTCGGTCAGATCAGGCGTCTGATCGGCGTCCGGTTCCCGCGTGCGCGAGATGCGCGGCGCCGCAAGGACGGCGCTCGGGGCGACCGTCGGCGGGGCCACCGCCACCGGAGCGTCGGCCACAGAAACGGGCGACGCCGCAACCACGACCGCACTTGCCGTCGTGGCCGTCGGAGCAGCGTTCGAACGAGGGGGCTCGGCCAGCCGGGCCGGTGGGGACGCGGTCAGCCAGCCGTAGGCCAGGCCGCCGCTCACAATCCCGACCGCCAGCGCCAGGTAGCCCAGCGAGGGCCGCCAGGTCGCAGGCGCGGCGGCCGGATCCATCGGCGCCGGGCCAGAACGACGCGGCCCGTTCATCGGCTGGCGGCGCGAACCTCAGGGCGAGGCCGGGTTGCCGGTCGACACGGTCCAGCCCATGCGCTCGTGGCCGTACTTGTTCCAGATCGGGTTCTTGCCGCCGGTGATCGTGTAGCGCGCCGCACCCGTGCCGGTGGTGCCGCCGAACAGGCCGGCGGTCACGGTGCCGCCGGTATAGGTCGGGTGGGTATCGTCGGACTGGATGTAGTCGTAGCTGCTGCTGCTGGACACGAAGTGCGTGTTGGCATCGCGGATCGTTGCGCGCAGGGTCGAGGTGATGCGGGTGAGGTAGGCCGCCTCGCTCTCGCCTGCGACGTAGAGCAAGGCGCTGGAATCGATCAGGCCGTCGCCATTGCTGTCGTGATCGGCGCCCATGTACTGCGCGAAGTTGTCGGCGCACTGAAAGCCCTTCGAACCCGCGAACGCACACATCCAGTAGTTCATCTTGGCGACGCGCTCCAGGAAGCGGTCCTGCAGCTTGACCGTGGCGCCGGTGAGCGCGTCCGTGCACTTGCTTTGCACGTTGTCCGCCGCATAGCCAGGGTAATAGAGGTTGGAGACGATCTTCAGCTTCGCACCGGCGTACGCGTTGGCATTGATGTAGTCCATCGCCGCCGCCACATAGGTCTTGCAACTGGCCACCGCCGCGTCCATGCCAGCATAGTTGCAGGTGCCGGTCTGGCTCTTGAAGCTGGTGCGCGCCTGCAGACCGTCGTTGCCGCACATCTCGAACGTGACGACTCGGGTCGTACTGGCCTGCATGTACGACCGCTCGGCGACGATCTTGTTGTTGTAGATGTCGGCCGCCACGGCGCCCGACTTGGCGCGGCGCACGCTCTCGATGTCGGCCTTCCACAGCGCCGAGAGGTATTCGGCATCGACGGTGGGCGCGG
>JBDSZM010000042.1:0-5265 GCA_039925165.1 Burkholderiaceae bacterium | reverse complement strand
GCGCAAGGCGCAGTGGCGCGACGCGCTCGACCGCGCGTTCGCCGCCGGGTGAGCGCACCGGCCGACGCCAGCGGCCGCGGCGCGGCCACCGACCTCGCGCCCGACCTGGCTCGCACGCGCTGGCAGTTCGGGCTGCTCGGGATGGCGGCCGGCACCTGGGGCGCGCACATCCCGTCGGTCCAGCGCGCGCACGGGCTCGACGCGGGCCGGCTGTCGATGGTGCTGCTGGCGGCCGCGCTCGGCTGTGTCGCCATGCTCTGGGTCGCCGGCCGTGCGGTGGCCCGCAGCGGCACCCGGCGCGCCGCTCGCGTGGCGGCGCTGGCGATGCTGGGTGTGCTCGGCGCGGTGCTCTGGATCCCGGACGGGCCGTTGCTGCTCGGCGCCGCCTTCGTGCTGGGCGCCGGCATGGCACTGTTCGACGTCTGCATCAACAGCGAAGGCGCCGAGATCGAGCGCATCCGCCGGCGCGCCGTGATGAGCCAGCTGCACGGCCTGTGGAGCGTCGGCGCGATGGCGGGTGCGCTGACGACGTCGGCGTTGCTGGCGGCACAACTGGCGCCGCGCCTGCAGCTCGGCGCGATCGCGCTCGGGCTCGGCGCGGCGCTGCTGCTCGTCACGCGCAGCATGGCCGGCGCGCCGCCGCCGGGCCGGTCGCGCGCGGGCGTCGCCTGGCCGACGCGCGGGCTGTGGTGGATCGGCGCGCTGGTGTTCGCCGGCATGACGGCCGAAGGCGCGCTGCACGACTGGACCGTGCTGTACCTGGCGCAGGAACGGGCCCTGCCGCATGCCCAGGCAGCGCTCGGCTACGCCGTCTTCACGGTCGCGATGGCGGGGTCGCGCTTCGCTGGCGATGCGCTGCGGGTGCGTCTCGGCGAGGCCCGGCTGCTCGGCGTCGGCGCGGTCCTTGCCGCGGCCTCGATGGCGTGGCTGTTGCTCGCACCGGCGCCGCTCGCGTACCTCGGCCTTGCCGGGGTCGGCGCCGGCATCGCGCCGATGGCGCCGATCTTGCTCATCGCCGCCGCGCGTGCGCGCCGCAGCGAGCCGGCCGCCGGCATCGCCGCGGTGACGGCGATCGGCTATTTCGGCCTGATGCTCGGCCCGCCGCTGGTCGGCGGCATCGCCCAGGCGGGCTCGCTCGCACTCGCGCTCGCGGTGGTGGTGATCGGCCCGGCGCTGGTGCTGGCCATCGGCGTGCGGTATTTGCGTGGTCTGGGCGCGGCCGTCCGACCGGGGTAGCGAGCCAGTGCCGGCGTGACGGGCAACGCAGGCAAGCCGTTTGCTCCAATGGCTTCCCCGAGCCACTCCGGAACCGCCGCCATGACCCCGACCGATCTCCAGCGCTGCCTGCAAGCGTGCTATGCCTGCGCCGACGCCTGCGACACCTGCGCCATCGCCTGCCTCAACGAGGCCGACCCGGCGCCGATGTCGCGCTGCGTCGCGCTCGACGTCGATTGCGCCCAGATCTGCCGGATGGCGGCCGGCTTCATGGCGCGCAGCAGCGAGTTCGACGCTGCGGTGTGCGAGCTGTGCGCGCGCGTCTGCGAGGCCTGCGCGGTCGAGTGCGAGCACCACACCATGGACCACTGCCAGGCTTGCGCCGATGCCTGTCGCCGCTGCGCGCTGGCCTGTTGCGAGACGGTCGCGGCGCGCGCCGCCGATACCGCGCAGGGTGCGCACACGCATCCGCGCAGCGCCGGCGCCTCGCCCTCGATCTCGGTCGGCTGAGCGCCGGAACGCGCCTCGCCTGCCGGACGGCCGGGGCGCGGCCCTGCGACAATCCGTTCGACCGCCTGCGTGCCCCCGCAGGCGGTTTGCCGTGAGCACGCTTCGGGGCCATGTAGAGGACCACCATGTTCAAAAACCTCGCCGGCCAGGCCCCTGGCCGCCCGTCGCGGGTGCGTCGCCGCACCGCCCTTTTCAGCTTCGTCGCCGCGGCTGCCGCCGCCGGGTTCGGCTCGGCCGCCGCCCAGCCGGCGGCCGAGCCGCTCAAGATCGGCTTCGTCTACGTCACCCCGGTCGGCGAGGCCGGCTGGACCTATCAGCACGAGCAGGGCCGGCTCGAGATGCAGCAGGCGCTCGGCCCGCGGGTCCGGACCACGGTGGTCGAGGGCGTGGCCGAAGGGGCGGATGCCGAACGCGTGCTGCGCGAGCTGGCCGCCAGCGGCCATCGGCTGATCTTCGCGACCAGCTTCGGCTATCTCGAGCCGGCGCTGCGGGTGGCGGCCGAATTTCCGGCCGTGCGCTTCGAGCATGCGGGCGGCTACAAGACCGCGCCCAACCTTGCGACCTACGACGCGCGCTACTACGAGGCGCGTTACCTCGCGGGCTTGCTCGCCGGCGCGACCAGCCGGACCGGCGTGGCCGGCTATGTCGCGGGCTTTGCGGTGCCCGAGGTGGTGCAGGGCATCAACGCGTTTGCGCTCGGGATGCGGGCGCGCAACCCGCAGGCGCAGGTGCGGGTGCTGTGGCTGAACAGCTGGTTCGATCCGGCGCGCGAACGCGAGGCCGCGCTCACGCTCGTCAATCAGGGCGCCGACGTGCTCACCAACCACACCGCGTCGCCGGCGGTGGCGCAGGCCGCGCAGGAGCGCAAGGTGCGGATGATCTCGAATCAGAGCGACATGCGGCGCGTCGCCCCCGACGCGCAGCTGGCCGCGGTGACGCACCACTGGGGCGGCCATTACACGAGGGTGGCGCAGGCGCTGCTCGACGGGCGCTGGAGCGCGCAGCCGGTGTGGGGCGGCATGAAGGACGGCATGGTCGCGCTGAGCGCGATCGACCCGCGCGTGCCGGCGCCGGTGCGTGCGCTCGTCGAGGCCCGTCGCCGCGACATCGAGGCCGGCCGATTCCAGCCGTTCGCAGCGCCGCTGGTGGACAACGCCGGCGTGACGCGGCTCGCGACGGGCGCGCTCGACGACCACGCGATCGGCGCCATGAACTGGTTCGTGCAGGGTGTGGTCGGCGCGGTGCCGAAGCCTTGAAGGCAGGCCCGGCTACAGGTCGTACCAGCCGATCCCGACCACCACCCCCGAGGCCCCGTCGGCGCCGGCACTCGCGCGCACCCGCTGCACGCTCAGGTCGATCGCAAGCTTCTCGCGCTTGAGCCAGTGCCGCACGCCGGCGTGCAGCAGGGTCTGGCGGTCGGCCCGGCCGATTTCCACGAAGCCGGTGATGCGGCCCGGCAGCTCGTGTTCGTAGGCCGCCGAGGCGACCCACTCGCGGCGCTCGCCGCGTGTCTTGGCGAGCCCGGCGTTGATGTGCAGCGCCGCCGATCCGTCGGCCAGCGACAGCGTCCACGGCAGCTTGACCGCGACACCCTCGGCGCGCCAGCCGCTGCCGTTGCTGCTGCCTGCGCCGACCGCGATGTCCAGGCCCCAGCCCCAGCCGTCGCGGCCGATGCGGTTGAACAGGTGCTTGAACTCGACCTCGAGGCCGTGCGCGCGCTCGCCGGCGGGGCGGTCGCGGCTGCGCGAGAACTCGAACTGGACCGAGTTGGCCGGGTCGAATGCATATTCGGGCGCGACGCTGAAGCTGCGCAGCGAGCCGAGCCGGCTCCACCACGATTCGAGCGCCCAGACCGTGTCGTCGTCCTCCTCGGCGGCGGCCGAGGCGGTGAGCAGGAACGGGCGGTCCGCGGCGTGCGCGGCGGCGCTGACGGCGCCCAGCAGGACACTCAACGCACAGAGGCGGACAAGGCGGGCGGCACGAGGCATGGCGGCGACAGGCAGCGGAGGTGACCGACTGTAAGCGCCGCTCAGGCCGGGCCGGCCGCGCCGGTCAGCGGTCGGTCCGGCCGACCGGCCCGACCGGCCATTCGGGGGGCGCGATGAAGGCCGGGTTCAGCAAGGCGACGATCCGGTGGTCGCGCCAGCGCCCGTCGATATAGAGGTAGTCGCGCGCCAGGCCTTCGTCGTGGAAGCCCAGGCGCTGCAGCACGGCGCCGCTGCGCAGGTTGGTCGGGCGCCACGAGGCCTGGATGCGGTGCAGGTTGACGAGCGGCGAGAACACCACGTCGATCGCGCAGCGCAGCGCCTCGGTCATCAGGCCCTGGCCGACCGCCTCCACGTCGAGGCTATAGCCGAGCGTCGCGCTGTGGAACGCACCGCGCGCGAGGTTGCTGAAGTGGATGCTGCCGATCACCTCCAGCGGCGCCGCCTCGGGACTCAACCACCAGCGGTAGGCACTGCCGTCCGCGAAGGCGCGCGCCGCCTCGCGCAACGCGCCGCGCTGGAATGCCACGCTCGTCACCTGCGGCGACGCGGGTGGGTCCCAGGGGGCGAAGTGGGCCCGGTTGCGGCGCAGGAATTCGGTCACCCCGGGCGCCAGATCGACCCGCGGCGCCTGCAGCCACAGGCGCGGCGTGCGCAGCCGCTCGATCGTATCGACGACCGGCCGCACGATCAGGCGTGCGCGACCGGCTCGGTCGCCGCCAGGGCCGCGCCGAGCTGGCCCGCCGTCTCGCCGAAGGCATAGGCGTCCATGCCCAGGCTGCCGTAGGTCACGCTGTCGTGCAGCCGCACCGGCGCGGCGGCGCTGCCGCCGGCACCGGCCGCCACGTACCACGGCAGCAGGTGCTCGTCGGTCGGGTGCATGTCGGCGGCGTGCGGCGCGCGCGCGCGGTAGTCGTGCAGCGCGTCCCAGTCGCGCGCCGCCGAGCGCTCGTGCATCCAGCGGCGAAAGGCCGCACTCTCGGCGATCTCGGGAACGTTGCCGGCCGGCTGCAGCCCGCCGGCGAAGACCCGCCGCAGGTTGTGGGTGATGCTGCCGGTGCCGAACACCAGCACGCCCTGCGCGCGCAGCGGTGCCAGGGCCCGCCCGAGCTCGAACTGCAGCCGTGGGCCGTCGGTCGGCACGAAGGCGAGCGGCACCACCGGGATCGTCGCCGGCGGGTAGAGGTAGCGCAGCGCGGTCCAGTTGCCGTGGTCCAGGCCGCCGCTTTGCGCCACCTCGGCCCGGATGCCGGCCGTCGCGAGCAGGCCTGCCACCGCCCGCGCCAGCGCCGGGTCACCCGGCGCGTCGTAGCGCAGCGTCGACAAGCGCGGGTCGAAGCCGCCGAAGTCGTAGACCGCCGCGTGGCGTGGCGCGCCGAGCAGCAGCGGCGCGCGCGCCAGGGTATGGGCCGAGATCGCCAGGATCGCGCGCGGGCGCCCGAAGGCGGCGTCGATCGTCGGGCCGAGGCGCTGCAAGAAGGCGCCCGCCGCGCCGGGCTCGAGCGCGATCATGGGCGAGCCGTGCGAGACGAAGATCGAAGGCAGTGCGGGGGCG
>JBDSZM010000041.1:0-5593 GCA_039925165.1 Burkholderiaceae bacterium | reverse complement strand
GCCTTGGCGGCGATGACGTGCATCAGCGGCCCGCCCTGGATGCCGGGAAAGATCGCGCTGTTGATCTTCTTCGCGATCGCCTCGTCGTTCGTCAGCACCACCCCGCCGCGCGGTCCGCGCAGGCTCTTGTGGGTGGTCGATGTCACGACGTCCGCGTGCGGCACGGGGTTGGGGTACACGCCGGCGGCGATCAGACCGGCGTAGTGCGCCATGTCGACCATGAAGTAAGCACCGATCGCCTTCGC
This sequence comes from Burkholderiaceae bacterium, assembly GCA_039925165.1. Taxonomy (GTDB): domain Bacteria; phylum Pseudomonadota; class Gammaproteobacteria; order Burkholderiales; family Burkholderiaceae_C; genus JBDSEG01. The sequence continues at coordinate 5,348 of JBDSZM010000041.1, read as the reverse complement.
GACGCGGGCGAAACGCTCGAAGTCGATGCGCAGGCTGTAGGCCGAGGCGCCGGCGATGATCAGCTTGGGACGGTGCTCGTGCGCGAGTCGCTCCATCGCGTCGTAGTCGATCTCTTCGCGCTCGGTCAGGCCATAGCTCACGACCTTGAACCACTTCCCGCTCATGTTGAGCGCCATGCCGTGCGTCAGGTGTCCACCTTCGGCCAGGCTCATTCCCATGATCGTGTCGCCCGGTTGCAGCAGCGCGAAGAAAACCGACTGGTTGGCCTGCGAGCCCGAGTTGGCCTGCACATTGGCATGGGCTGCGCCGAACAGCGTCTTGAGCCGCTCGATGGCGAGCGTCTCGACCTGGTCGACGAACTCGCAGCCGCCGTAATAACGCTTGCCGGGGTAGCCCTCGGCGTATTTGTTGGTGAGCTGGCTGCCCTGCGCCGCCATCACTGCCGGCGAGGCGTAGTTTTCGGAAGCGATCAGCTCGATGTGGTCTTCCTGACGGCGGTTCTCGTCCTGGATGGACTGCCAGATTTGCGGATCGGTGCTGGCGAGGGTGGAGAGCGTGCGGTCGAACATGTCGGCAGTCCTTAGGCGATGGAATTTCCGACCGGGCGGCGCGGGGGCGTCGCGCAACCGATGGGCTGCCCAGGCGAACGGCTGATTCGACGGCCTGCCTACACGTGCTGACCGCCCGCTGCGCTTCCCGTTGGTGACCCAACTCCAGCCCCCGAGGCGGGAGCTTCATCGCCAGTCGCGCAGCCCCGCCAGTTTAGTGGGCCGGCGCTCAGCGCAGCGCGAGCAGCTCGGGCAGCGCGGGGGTCGCAGGGGCGGCAGGAGCAACGCCGGTCGCCGCAGGGACGACGGGCACATCGGCGATCTGGCGCACCGGCGCCGGGCGCGGTGCCGGCGTGAGGGAGATGGTCGGCGGCACCGCCTTGCCATTCGCAACCAGTCGCAACTGGCCTTGCTCGGCCAGCACCTTGCCGGCATAGCCGCCGTCGTCGACCAGATTGGCCGCGCCGACATAGAAGCGCAGGCCGGCCTCGAGACTGCCACCGCGGGCGATGCACTCCTTGAGCACCTGCACGCCCACGCGCAGATTCGTTACCGGGTCGAATGCGGCGTGACGGCCGCCGAAAGCGATGTATTTGTCGTCGTGGATCTTCGTCATGACCTGCATCAGGCCCTGCGCGCCCACCGGGCTCTGCGCGAACGGATTGAAGCTGGACTCGATCGCCATGATCGCCAGGATCAGGGTCGGATCGAGGCCGGCCCGGGCGCCGACCTGCCAGGCTTCCTTCACCAGCCGGCTGATGGGCTCGGGGGCCACCCTGTAGCGGCGCGCCAGCCACTGCGCGACGGCGCCCTGCTGCTTGTTCAATTCCTTCGGATCCGTAGCGGTTGCACGCTCGATCGCGGTGGGCTCGCTGAGGGCCGCGGCCAGCGTTTCAACCACCGGCTCGGCGCGCGCTTCCTGGCGCGCCTGCAGCCAGGCGAGGGTGTGTTCCTCGACCGCATGGCGCAGGCTGGACCAGCCCGACGCGAACATCACCACCGCCACCAGCACCAGGCCGAGCAAGGCGAGCATGTTGTGGCTGACCTCAAGCATGCCATTGCCGATATCCTGCAACGTGACATTCACGCTGGACCAAGTGCGTTGCTGCGCCGTTCGCGCGGCGCGCAGGGTTTTTTGCAGACCTGTCATGAGGCTCCTTGGTCGATCGCGCGGTGGCCGGAGGCCGACGTACACGTCAGCGGCCGCAACGCGGCGGGATAATCGGTCGGCTGACGAGGATCTAGGGTTTACCCCTATCAAGCCCGGGAAGGTGGATTCTAGAAATCCATTTCATAACCCGTCAATACTAACGAAGTCTAAAATCACTACTTTTTGATATGAAATATCGCGATCTGCGGGACTTCGTGGCCGCCCTCGAACGCGGCGGCGACCTCCGACGGGTCGCAGCGCCAGTCTCGGTGCGGCTGGAGGTGACAGCGGTCAGTGACCTCGTCCTGCAGGCGGCCGGACCCGCACTGCTGTTCGAAAACCTCCCTGGTTACAAAATTTCGAGCTTGACGAACCTGTTCGGCACCCCGCGCAGGGTCGCCTTGGCGATGGGCGTGGACGACGTGACGTCGCTGCGAGACGTGGGTCGACTGCTGGCCAACCTGAAGGAGCCGGAGCCGCCGAAGGGGATCAAGGACGCCGGCAAGCTGATCGAGATGGGCCGCGCGCTGTGGGCCATGCAACCGTCGAAGGTTCGCGGCGCCGTCTGCCAGTCGGTGCAACTGCAGGGCGACGAGATCGACCTCGGCACCTTGCCGATCCCCACCTGCTGGCCCAGCGACGCGGGGCCGCTGATCACCTGGGGCCTCGTCGTGACGCGCGGCCCGCAGGGGCATCCCGCTGCGCGGGCGCGGCAGAACCTGGGCATCTACCGCCAGCAGGTGATCGGGCCTCGCCAAGTCATCATGCGCTGGCTGGCCCATCGGGGCGGGGCGCTCGACTTCCGGGAATTCGCCCGGTCCCGGCCCGGCCAGCCGTTTCCGATCGCGGTGGCGCTCGGTGCCGACCCGGCGACCATCCTTGGCGCGGTCACCCCCGTGCCCGACAGCCTGTCGGAGTACCAGTTCGCCGGCCTGTTGCGCGGCAGCCGGACCGAGGTCGCCGACAGCTCGGTCGGCGATGCCGGCGTGATGCTGCAGGTGCCGGCCAGAGCGGAGATCGTGCTGGAAGGTCATATCCCGTGCGCCGCACCGGGCTCCACCGGCCACAGCGCGCACGGCGTTCCGACCAAGGAGATCGGTGGTTACCTGCACGCCCTCGAAGGCCCGTTCGGCGACCACACCGGCTATTACAACGAGCAGGACTGGTTCCCGGTGTTCGAGGTCGCGCGCCTGACGCACCGGCCCGACCCGATCTACCACTCGACCCACACCGGCAAGCCGCCCGACGAGCCGGCGGTGCTGGGGGTGGCGCTGAACGAGGTCTTTGTGCCGATTCTGCAGAAGCAGTTTCCGGAGATCGCCGACTTCTATCTGCCGCCCGAGGGCTGCAGTTATCGGCTGGCGATCATCAGCATCCGCAAGACCTATCCAGGACACGCCAAGCGCGTGATGTTCGGACTGTGGAGCTTCCTGCGTCAGTTCATGTACACCAAGTTCATCGTCGTGACCGACGACGACGTCGACATACGGAACTGGCAGGACGTGGTGTGGGCGATCACGACCCGGATGGATCCGGTGCGCGATACTACGCTGGTCGAGAACACGCCCATCGACTACCTCGACTTCGCCTCGCCGGTCAGTGGGCTGGGCGGCAAGATCGGGCTCGATGCGACCCACAAGTGGCCCGGCGAGACCCAGCGCGAGTGGGGCCGCGCGATCCAGCCCGATCCGGCGGTCGCAGCACGGATGGCCGGGCTGGTGACGAGCCTGCTGGCGAGCGCATCTCGGGCTTGAAGTCGGGCCGGCGATCGCCTAACTTAATCAGGCCTGCGATGCAGGCAATCCCAGCGGCGCAGTCACTGCGCTGTAGGAGCCCCGGACCTCTACCCTCCGGAGCCCCAAATCGGCGGCGTCAGCCGCCCGCCCCTCCAGCCTCGCGGTTCGGAGGGGTTGTTATTTGGGCGGTCAGGCACCGACGAGCTGGGCCAGCCGGGCGGTATCGGTCGAGCCTGCATGGCTGCCGTAGGCGCCGGTCTTGGGGTTCTTGAACAGCACGTAGGGCACGCTTTCGGCGCCCAGACGCTGGAAGAGCGCGGTGTTCGCCTTCACCTTGTCCAGCACCGCATCGGGCAGTGTCGGGCTGACCGTGATGCCACCCTTGCGCTGCTGTACCGAGACTTCGTTTTCAGTCATCGCGGTGGCCGGGTTCGACGCCGCCAGGATGGTCGCCCCTTGCGGCCCCGACGACGGGCGCAGCAGCGCCAGCGGCATCCACACGAACTTGAGCTTGCCCAGCAGCGGCTGCGACGCCGACCACAGCTCGGCGCAATGCGGGCAGGTGGTGTCGAAGAAGACATAGACCGTATTGACCGCCATGACCGGGCCGACCGTGAAGCCGGTGCCGGTTGCGGCCAGTTCGTAGGCTTCCTTGTCGCTCGGGCGATTCGCGCCCCTGGCCGGCTGGGCCGTGGCGGTGGGTGCTTTGTCGCTGCAGGCGGTGAAGGCGATGGCGGCGCTGACGAGAGCGAATTTGCGACGGTTCAAGGCAGGATCTCCGTGAGGCGTGGGCGATCTGCAGATTGTGTACGCAGCCTGCCGACCCCGCGCCGGTGCCGGCCTTGGACGCTCGCGCCCGGCGGCATAAGCAAACGACTATCGAATCGTTCCCAAGCGTTGATGGCGCTCCTACGATTTGCGCCTCGATCCCTTCCGAACCACCTGTCATGCCGTCCCCGATCCGTCGCACCGCCTTGTTGACCCTCGCCGTCGCCTCGTTCCTCGCCACTGTTCCATGGTCGGCCCAGGCGGCCGGGCCGCAGCTCCTCAATGTCAGCTACGACGTCTCGCGCGAATTCTTCAAGGACTACAACGCCGCCTTCGCGAAAAACTGGAAGGCGAGCGCCGGCGAGGACGTGGCGATCAACCAGTCGCACGGCGGCTCCAGCAAGCAGGCGCGCGCCGTCATCGACGGGCTCGAGGCCGATGTCGTGACCATGAACCAGGCCAGCGACATCGACGCCATCGCCAGCCGCGCCAAGCTGCTGCCGGCCGACTGGGCCAAGCGGCTGCCGAACAACAGCGCGCCGACCTCGTCGACCACCGTGATCCTGGTGCGCAAGGGCAACCCGAAGGGCATCAAGGACTGGGCCGACCTGGCCCGCCCCGGCGTGAGCGTCGTCATCCCGAACCCGAAGATCACCGGCAACGGGCGCTACACCTACGTCGCCGCCTGGGGCGCCGCGATCAAGGGCGGCTCCACAAAGGCGCAGGCCAGGGAGCGGCTGCAGAAGATCTTCGCCAACGTGCCGGTGTTCGACGGCGGCGGGCGCGCGGCGACGACCACCTTCGCCCAGCGCAACATCGGCGACGCGCTCGCCACCTTCGAGAGCGAGGTCAACCTGATCCGCGCCGAGTTCGGCGACAACTTCGAGGTCGTCTATCCGGCCTGGAGCATCCTGGCCGAGAACCCGGTCGCGCTGATCGACAAGGTGGCCGACAAGAAGGGCACCCGCAAACAGGCCGAGGCCTACCTCAAGTACCTGTGGTCCGACGAGGCGCAGGTGATCGCCGCCAAGCACCAGCTGCGCCCGCGCTCGGCCGCCATCCTCGCCCGTTACGCGAAGGACTTCCCGAAGGTCAATCTCTTCACCATCGACGAGGCGTTCGGCGGCTGGGCCGCGGCGCAGAAG
>JBDSZM010000040.1:0-7917 GCA_039925165.1 Burkholderiaceae bacterium | reverse complement strand
CCTGATGGAAGGCAAGACCGTGATCGCGATCGCGCACCGGCTCTCGACCATCGCGCGCATGGACCGCCTCATCGTGCTGGAGCAGGGCCGCATCGTCGAGCAGGGTTCGCACGACGAGCTGCTGCGGATCGACGGCCACTATGCGTTGCTGTGGCGGCACCAGTCGGGCGGCTTCCTGCCGCAAGACATCCCGGAGTCCGCGCCGACGGCGGTGCTCGAGGACGGACCGCCCGATGACGAGCGCGCCGCCGAGCGGCCCGAGCCCGGCACCGACGACCAGCCGGTGGTGCGCGCCTGAGTCACGCCGCAGCCGCTCCATGATCCGCATCACCGAACTGCGTCTGCCGCTCGACCACACCGAGGGCGCACTGCGCGCCGCGGTGCTCGAACGGCTCGGCATCGCCGACGTCGCGCTGGCATCGATGCACGTCTTCAAACGCAGCTTCGATGCGCGGCGCAAGAGCGCGGTACTGCTGATCTACACCGTCGATTGCGAGATCGAAGGCGAGAGCGAGCCTGCGCTGCTCGCCCGCCATGCCGGCGACCGCCATATCGGCCCGGCGCCCGACACCACCTACCGCTTCGTCGCCCGCGCGCCGGCCGATCACGTCGGCGACGATCGGCCGCGTCCCGTCGTCGTCGGCTTCGGCCCGTGCGGCATCTTCGCCGCGCTGCTGCTCGCGCAGATGGGTTTGCGGCCCATCGTGCTCGAACGCGGCAAGGCGGTGCGCGAACGCACCCAGGACACCTGGGGCCTGTGGCGCCGTGGCGTGCTCGACCCCGAATCGAACGTGCAGTTCGGCGAGGGCGGCGCCGGCACGTTCTCCGACGGCAAGCTGTGGAGCCAGATCAGCGACCCACGCCACCTCACGCGCAAGGTGCTGAGCGAGTTCGTCGCCGCCGGCGCCCCCCAAGAGATTCTCTTCATCGCCAAGCCGCACATCGGCACCTTCCGCCTGGTTGGCGTGGTCGAGAAGATGCGCGCCACCATCGAGTCGCTGGGCGGCGAGGTGCGCTTCGGCCAGCGCGTGAGCGACCTGCAGATCGACGCCGGATGTGTCCGCGGCCTCACCTTGGCCGACGGTAGCTATCTGCGCGCCGACCACGTCGTGCTCGCCCTCGGCCACAGCGCACGCGACACCTTCGCCACGCTGCATGCGCGCGGCGTCGCGATGCAGGCCAAGCCGTTCTCGATCGGCTTTCGCATCGAGCATCCGCAAAGCGTGATCGACCGCGCGCGCTTCGGCCCGAGTGCCGGCAACCCGATCCTCGGTGCGGCCGACTACAAGCTGGTCCACCACGCGCAGCATGGACCAGGGCGGGGCCGCTCGGTCTACAGCTTCTGCATGTGCCCCGGCGGCACGGTCGTCGCCGCGACCAGCGAGCCCGGTTGCGTCGTCACCAACGGCATGAGCCAGTACTCGCGCAACGAGCGCAATGCGAATGCCGGCATCGTGGTGGGCATCGAGCCGCAGGACTACCGGCAGGACGGCTCGACCGACGGCGGCCGCAGTGGCGTCGTCAGCCCGCTCGACGGCATGGCCTTCCAGCGCATCTGGGAGTCGCGGGCCTACGAGCTCGGCGGCGGCGCCTACGACGCGCCGGCCCAGCGCGTCGGTGATTTCGTGCGCAAGGTCGCATCGACCGGGCAGGGCAGCGTGCTGCCCTCGTACACGCCGGGCGTGAAATGGACCGACCTGTCGAGCGCGCTGCCGGCGTATGCGATCGAAGCGATCCGCGAGGCGTTGCCCGCATTCGAGCGTCAGATCAAGGGCTACGCAATGGACGACGCGGTGCTCACCGGCGTCGAGACGCGCACCTCGTCGCCCCTGCGCATCCCGCGCGGCAAAGACCACCAAAGCCTGAACGTGCGAGGCCTGTACCCGGCCGGTGAAGGGGCGGGCTATGCGGGCGGGATCATGTCGGCGGGGGTCGACGGTATCGAGGTGGCCGAGTCGGTGGCGCGGTCGCTGCGGGGGGTCGCGTCCACGGCCTGAGTGCGGGCCGCTGCGCCGTCGCGCAGCGCCCATCGATCGCCATCGAGATCCGGACCCGCGGGCTCGATCGAGCGAAAGTGCGAACGAGGTCGGCCGGATCGGCAACCGGTGGAACCCGCATCAACACGTCATGAACCCACTTCTATACTGCCTCGATGGCATCGATCGCGCTGGCGGGCATTTCCAAATCCTGGGGTGATGCCACCGCGCTGCATGCCATCGACCTGCGCATCGCCGACGGCTCGTTCTGCGTGCTGCTCGGCCCGTCGGGCTGCGGCAAGTCGACGACGCTGCGCATCATCGCGGGCCTCGAGAGCGCCACCACCGGCAGCGTGACGATCGACGGGCGCGACGTGACCGCACAGCCGCCCGCGCAGCGCGGCATCGCGATGGTGTTCCAGAACTACGCGCTGTTCCCGCACCTCAACGTCGCCGACAACATCACCTTCGGACTGTCGGTACGCAAGACCTCCGCGGCCGAGACCGCCACGCGCCTGAAGGACGTCGCCGGCTTGCTCGGCCTCGGCACCTTGCTCGAACGCCGCCCGGGGCAACTCTCGGGCGGCCAGCAGCAACGCGTGGCACTCGGGCGTGCGCTGGTCGCACGGGCCCAGGTCTGCCTGATGGACGAGCCGCTGTCGAACCTCGACGCGCAACTGCGCCAGGAGATGCGGCGCGAGCTGCGAGACCTGCAGCAGCAGCTCGGCCTGACCGTCGTCTACGTCACGCACGACCAGACCGAGGCGATGAGCATGGCCGACCAGGTCGTGCTGCTCAACCAGGGCCGCATCGAACAGACCGGCGCGCCGCGCGAGCTGTATGCGCGGCCCGCCACCGCCTTCGCCGCGCGCTTCATCGGCACGCCACCGATGAACCTGGTCGCGCTGCAGGGCGGCCACATCGACGGCAGCGACATCGCGAGCGGCGTGACCGGCGCAACGCTCGGCGTGCGTCCCGAATCGATCACGCTGCGCCACGACGACGGCGTGCCCGCGCAGGTGCGCAGCGTCGAATACCTCGGCGCCGACCTGGTGCTGCGTTGCGCGGTCGGCAGCCAGACGCTGCTGGTGCGCGCCGACGGACAGGCCGACGCCCGGGTCGGCGACGCGGTGCGCCTGCACTGGCATCCGCGCGATGCGCACGGCTTCGACGCCGCCGGACAGCGCGTGCACTGAACATTTCGACGAACGATCGACAACCACAAGGGACCCTCCCATGAAACGAGACCACTTCCTGCGCCTCCTCGCCACCCACGTCCTCACCGGCGGCGCCTTGCTGACGGGCGCGCTCGGCGCCCACGCGCAGACACCGATCGAGGTGTCGTTCTATTACCCGGTCGCCGTGGGCGGCCCGATCGCCAAGACGATCGACGGCTTTGCCCAGGGTTTCATGAAGGACAACCCGGGCATCAAGGTCACGCCGATCTACGCCGGCACCTACCAGGAGACGATCGTCAAGGCGCTCACCGCGCACAAGTCGGGCACCCCGCCGGTCACCTCGGTGCTGCTGTCGACCGACATGTACACGCTGATCGACGAGGACGCGGTCGTGCCCTTCGACGACTTCGCCAAGAGCGCCGACGACAAGGCCTGGCTGGGCGGCTTCTACAAGGCCTTCATGGCCAACAGCCAGACCGCCGGCAAGACCTGGGGCATCCCGTTCCAGCGCTCGACCGTCGTCATGTACTGGAACAAGGACGCCTTCAAGGAAGCCGGGCTCGACCCGAACCGGGCGCCGTCGACCTGGGCCGAGCTGAAGGACGCCGCGACCAAGCTGACCAAGAAGGACGCGAGCGGCAACGTCTCGCAATGGGGCCTCGAGATCCCGTCGAGCGGCTTTCCCTACTGGCTGTTCCAGACCCTGACCACGCCGAACGGCGCGATCCTCGCCAACGACACCGGCACGCAGGTCAAGTTCGACGATCCGTTGGTCATCGAGGCGCTGCAGTACTGGGTCGATCTCGGCAAGGCCGGCGTGCACCCGAAGGGCGTGGTCGAGTGGGGCACCACGCCGAAGGACTTCTTCGAGAAGAAGGCCGCGATCATCTTCACGACCACCGGCAACCTGACCAACGTCAAGAACAACGCCAAATTCGATTTCGGGGTCGGGATGATCCCGGGCAACAAGCGCAAGGGCTCGCCAACCGGTGGCGGCAACTTCTACATCTTCAAGAAGTCGACCCCGGCGCAGCAGGAAGCGGCATTCAAGTTCATCAAGTGGGTGACGCAACCCGAGCGCGCCGCGCAGTGGAGCATCGAGACCGGCTACGTCGCGGTCTCGCAGGCGGCCTACGACACGCCGGCGCTCAAGAAGTACGGCAGCGAGTTCGCCCCGGCGCTGGTCGCGCGTGACCAGCTCCCGGTGTCGGTGGCCGAGTTCTCGACCCACGACAACCAGCGTGTGACCAAGGCGCTGAACGACGGGCTGCAGGCCGCGCTGACCGGCACCAAGACGCCGGCCGAGGCGATGAAGGATGCGCAGCGCGAGGCCGACCGCATCCTGCGCGCCGCCAAGTAAGCCAGCCCGCAACGACGGTTCGACGACCGCGCGCCGGCATGTCCACCACCCGCACGGTGCATGCCTGGCTGCTGCTGTTGCCGGCGCTCGTGCTGCTGGTGGCGTTCACGCACTGGCCGGCACTCTCGACGCTGGTCGACAGCTTCTATTCCACGCCCAAGGGCGCGCGGCCCGGCGTCTTCGTCGGCCTCGACAACTACCGCGGCATGGTCGACGACCCGGTGTTCTGGAAGGCGGTGCGCAACAACCTGTGGTTCGCGAGCGCGACCATCCCGCTGTCGATCGGCCTCGCGCTGGTGATGGCGCTGTGGGTCAACGAGCGCATCGCCGGCCGCGCCTTCCTGCGCATGGCGTACTTCACGCCGACCGTGTTGCCGATGATCGCGGTGGCCAACATCTGGCTCTTCTTCTACACGCCGCAGTACGGGCTTCTGGAGCAGGTTGCCAGCGCGCTGGGACTGCCGCCGCACAACTGGCTCGGCAATCCATCCACCGCGCTCGGCGCCATCACGGTCGTCGCCATCTGGAAGGAGGCCGGCTTCTTCATGATCTTCTACCTGGCGGCGCTGCAGAGCCTGAACCCGAGCCTGCGCGAGGCCGCGGCGATCGAGGGTGCCTCCCGGTGGTACTACTTCCGTCGCGTGCAGTGGCCGCTGCTGATGCCCACCACGCTGTTCGTGCTGGTCAACGCCTTCATCAATGCGTTCCGCATGGTCGACCACCTGTTCGTGCTGACGCGCGGCGGTCCCGACAACGCCTCGACGCTGCTGCTCTACCACCTGTACGAAGTCGGCTTCAGCTTCTGGGATACGGCTTATGCCTCGACCATCACGGTCGTGTTGGTCGTCGTGCTCGCCAGCGTGGCGCTGCTGCAGTTCTTCGTGCTCGACAAGCGGGTCCACTACCAGTGAGCCGCAGCGCGTCGCGGGCCGAGCGCCGGACCGCTCCCCAGTCGGCCGTTCGCTGGCGTGGTTCGTCCACCGGACAAACCACGTCCGCGCTCACCCCCTTGGGGGATCCGCGGCGGTACTCCGCGGACGAGGGGCGCCATTGAATCGGCTGGCGTTCAACCAGCCGACCTGGCTCGATACCGTCGCCGCGTGGCTGCTCGCGTTGCTGTGGATCCTGCCGCTCGCCTACGCTGTGTGGACGGCCTTTCACGCGCCCGAGTACTCGACGCGCTTCAGCCTGTGGGCGCCGCTCACGCTCGACAACTTCGCGCGCGCCTGGCAGGCCGCGCCGTTCGCGCGCTATTTCCTTAACACCACGCTGCTGGTCGGCATGATCCTCGTCGTGCAGCTCGTGCTGGGAACGCTCGCGGCCTACGCCTTCGCGCGCTTCGAGTTCCGAGGCCGCGACCTGGCGTTCGGTCTGGTGCTGGTGCAGCTGATGATCATGCCGGACATCTTGGTGGTCGAGAACTACCGGACGATGGCCCGCCTCGGCCTGATCGACACGCTGCTCGCCATCGGCCTGCCGTACTTCGCATCGGCCTTCGCCATCTTCTTGTTGCGCCAGACCTTCATGGGCATCCCGAAGGAGCTGGACGAGGCCGCGCGGGTCGAGGGTGCGAGCGCGATGCAGACGCTGTGGCGTGTCTACGTGCCGCTCGCCAAGCCGGTGTACACGGCCTTCGCGCTGGTCTCGGTCAGCTTCCACTGGAACAACTTCCTGTGGCCGCTGATCGTCACCAACAGCGTCAACGCGCGGCCGCTCACGGTCGGGCTGCAGGTCTTCTCGTCGGTCGATCAGGGCGTCGACTGGTCGATCATCACTGCTGCGACGCTGATGACCTCGGCGCCGCTGCTGATGGCCTTCTTGCTGTTCCAGCGCCAGTTCGTCCAGAGCTTCATGCGCGCCGGCATCAAGTAGCCCACGCCGGAGCCGCTCGCCATGAAGCTCGTCACCTGGAATACGCAGTGGTGCTGCGGACTCGACGGCATCGTCAGCCCGCGGCGCATCGTCGACGCCGCGCGTGCGCTCGGCGACTTCGACATCCTGTGCCTGCAGGAGATCGCGCAGGGCTACGACGGACTTCAAGGCGCGCCCGGCGACCAGCCGGCCGAGCTGCAGTTGCTGTTGCCCGGCTTCAAGGTCTTCTTCGGCGCCGCGGTCGACGAGTTCGGCGCCGACGGCCGGCGCCTGCGCTTCGGCAACCTCGTCGCGACCCGGCTGCCGGTGGCGCAGGTGCAGCACCACGCGCTGCCCTGGCCGAGCGACCCCGGCCTGCGCAGCATGCCGCGCATGGCCACGGTGGTGACGGTGCGCGACCCGACGCTCGGCGTGGTCCGCGTCATGACCACGCACCTCGAGTACTACTCCAAAATCCAGCGCATGGCGCAGGCGCGTGCGCTGCACGCCTGGCATGCCGAGGCTTGTGGGCAAGCCGACGGTCCGCCGCTGATCGACGACACCGATCCCTCGGCCTTCCGCCCGAAGCCGCACACGACCCGCGCGATCCTGTGCGGCGACTTCAACCTCGAGCCTCACGAGCCCGAGCATGCGGTGCTGCTGGCCCCGTTCGGCGCGCGGCGCCTGCACGATGCCTGGACCTTGCTGCACGGCAGTGCGCCGCACGAGCCCACCTTCCGCCTCTTCGACCGCACCTACGGCCCCGTCCCGGTGGCCTGCGATTTCGTCTTCGTCAGCGACGAGCTCGCGCCCAGGGTCCGGCGGCTGGCCATCGATGCACGGACGCGCGCGTCCGACCATCAGCCGGTGTGGGTGGAGCTCGGGGGGTCGTGAACGGCTCGTCAAATACGTGTGTCCGGTCCGGCCGCCTTGGCGATCGGCATGAAAGCCAGATGGTGCCTGGAGTCGGGCCCGACCTGAGGGTCTCAGATCGACCCAAAGGAGGCCTACGACCTCCTTCATTCGAGGTTCGAAAGCAGAAGTTCGACCCTTGACGCGCGCGCCCGCGAGCCTTCAGAACACGTGCCACCTGGTCGCGGTCGAAGGCCGCGCCAGGGAAATTCAGATGCACGTTTCTTGACCGATTGGGGCCGCCTCGCCTGCGGGCGGCTGCAACACAATGCCGGCCATGGCCACCCGATCGCCTACCCGACTTCGCCTGCTCAGCCTGGCCGTGCTCGGCAACCTCGGCGGCGCGGTGTTGAGCTTCATCTACTTCCACGAGGTCGACCCGTCGGTCAGCCGCGGTGTGTCAGCCATCGGCGGCGCCGAGCTCGTGTTTTTCGTGCTCGGGTTCGCGCTGTTGTCCACCGCCTTCCGCATGGCCAGTGCGCGCTGGATGCGGCCCCTCAACGACATGGCCTATGCACCGCAGCCCGGTGCGGCTGGCGACAAGGCGCGGCGCCGCGCGCTGCTCACGCCGGCCTTCTTCGCGCTGATGACCTTCGTCGGCTGGCTCGCCGCGGGCTTCGTGTGGGGCGTGTTGTGGCCG
>JBDSZM010000039.1:0-4457 GCA_039925165.1 Burkholderiaceae bacterium | reverse complement strand
GAACCCGAGGAGGTGATGGCGGTGCTGCACACCTATCACGCAAGCATGGGCCGGATCGTGCTCGACCATGGCGGCACGCTCGAGCGCTTTGCCGGCGACTCGGTGATGGTGTTCTTCAACGACCCGGTCCCGATCGAGCGGCCGGCCGAGCAGGCGGTACGGATGGCGCTCGAGATGCAGCGCGCGTTCCCGGCGCTCGCTGAGGTCTGGCGCAAGCGCGGCCACGAGCTGGGCCTGGGCTGCGGCGTCGCGCAGGGCTACGCGACGCTCGGCCAGATCGGTTTCGAGGGGCGCTGGGACTACGCCGCGATCGGCAACGTTACGAACCTGGCGGCGCGTCTGTGCGCCGAGGCGCAGGCCGGCCAGGTGCTGATCTGCCGCAAGACGCTGGCGAGCGTCGAGGCGATGGTGCAGGCCCGCGCGCTCGGCCCGCTGGTCCTGAAGGGCTTTGCGCAGCCGGTGCCGGCCTGGGCGGTCGAGGGAGCGCCCGCCGCGAGCGTCTGACGACGCATCGGGGTCCGCCGGGGTCGCGATGCCGGGTCCGCCCGCCGGTTCCATCACAGAGTGCGCTGACCGCTCAACTTCTCGAGCCGCAGCGCCAGATGCAGGCGCAGTTCGCTCAGGCGCAGCGCCGGCGCCGGTACATCCGGGGGCTGCGGGTCGGCCTCGAGGGCGCGCGTGAGGGCGGCGATCTGCGGCATCTTCTCGACTTCCCCCGGCACCCGTCCGGGCGTGCACGCGTAGCCGTCGCCCAGGTGGAGCGGCTGGCCCCACCCCGGCGAGGCGCGGAGGTCACCGTGGCGCAGTGCCCCGCGCGGGCTGGCGGCGATCTGCTTGTCGAGGGCCGGCAGGGTCGGCACTCGGAGAACACAGGACGGAAGGTCGCGCTATGCCGTGTGGCCGATGCCGTCAGCCCGAGCCGCGCTGCAACTTCCGCGGGATGTCGCGGGCGTTTCGAAATCCTAAGGTGACGGGGCCGGCGGACTTGTGCCGGCGCCAGCCCAGGAGTTGCCATGATGAGTGCCTACACACCGCATCCGCAGGCCGACGAGGCGCGGCAGCGGCAGACCGGGAAGGTTTTCGGCGGCATTGCGATCGCCGTCCTGGCCGCGGCGGCCGTGCTGATCGGCGCCAGCGTCGTCCGCCATGCGCCGGCCCACGCCGATCTTCTGGCCGCGCCGCGGCTCGGCGCCATCGAGCCGGGATCGGTTATGCCGATGTCTTTCGAGCCCGCTGCCACGCGCGGCGGCGACACAAGGCCCGGCGACAGCGTACCGAGCGAGAGCGACCGGTTGCTGCAGACCTACGCAGCGCACGGCGGCTAGCGGTTGCGGTCCACCGCCGGCGCCCAAGCATCCGTGCGTTCAGCAGCGATTCGCTGTCATCGATCCCTTGGACCGGCTGGCGGCCGCGGCGGCAGACGGTGATCGCGCGTCCGGCTTGCATTTGCGCGCGTCGCCCGTTTGGAGTCGAATGCTGGTACCGCTTCATCTCGGGGCGGCCGATGGCAAGGTGAGGCGATGGCTCGTGACGGGCTGCGAACGATCCTGCGGCGGGCAGGCGCGTTGGCTGCGCTGCTGGCGGCCGGGCTGCTGCATGCCAACCACGCCGGCGCCGCCGACGCTGTCGCACCGACGCAGGCCCGCGAACTCACCCAGGCCTTGCGGACGCAGCCCGACGGCAGCCACGCTGTCTACCCGCTGCCCGACCGGATCAGCGTGCCGCCCGGTGCGCCGGCGCTGCGCCCCGTCTACAGGCTCGATGTCGACATCGGCACGGCGGCGGCCGACCAAGCGCTGTATGTGCCTGGACTGCTGAACCGGGCCCGGGTGGCGGTCAACGGTCACGTCGTGTACGACGCCCTGAAAGACCCGACCCGGCTCGCGCCGCGCGGCGCCGACCGGCTGCTGCTGGTGCCGCTGTGGGACGACGTCCTGCGCCCGGGCGTCAACCACATCGAGATCGCGCTCGAGGCACCGCGCTGGACCAGCCTGTCGCCGGTGTGGATCGGGCCCGAGCGGGAGTTGCGCCAGGCCTATGAGCGCCAGCGCTGGTGGCAGGTGTATGCGCCGGTGGTGGCGGCCTCGCTGATCTTCGCGCTGTCGGTGTGCGTGCTGCTGCTGTGGGCGCGCCAGCCTGGGCAGTCGCAATACGGCTACTTCGGCATCGGCGGCGTGGTCTGGTCGCTGCACAGCGTCTGGGGCGTGCTGCCGGACCCGCTGCTGCCCTACCCGCACTTCGCGGTCTGGTGGAACCTCGGCTTCGGCTTCTTCGTCGCGCCCATCGTTGTGTTCTGCGTCCGCCTGGCACAGTGGCGCGTGCCGCGGCTCGAACGCTCGATGTGGTTGCTGCTCGGCGCCGGCCCGCTGCTGGCCTACGGCGCCTATGCGGTCGACCGGCTCGACACCGTCCTCATGTTGTGGCGCCTCGCCTGGATCGGCGCGGTGGCGCTGGGCGCGGCGGCGGTCGGCTACTTCGCCTTCGTGCGGCGCGACCTGCACTCGATCCTGCTCATCACCGCCGCCGCGACCGCCTTCGCATTCGGCCTGTACGACTGGCTCGCGGCGCTCTACCTGGGCGGCCGCAACCCGGTGGTGCTGACGCACTTCTCGGGACTGGTGTTCTTTCCGCTGGTGGTGTCGATGTTGATCGACGGTTTCGTGCGCGCGACGCGCGACCTGGAGCGGCTGAACACCGAGCTCGAACATCGGGTCGCGGTCAAGAGCCGCGAACTGATGCGCGCGCTCGAGTCGATGCGCGTCGCCAAGGACGGCGCCGAGTCTGCCGACCGCGCCAAGAGCAGTTTCCTGGCGGCGGCCAGTCATGACCTGCGCCAGCCGATGCATGCGCTCGGGCTGTACATGGCCGCCCTGCAGGCCGAAACCAACGAGGCGTCGCGGATCGACCTGATCGACCGCATGCATGCCTCGGTCGGCGCGCTCGATACGCTGTTCGATGCGCTGCTCGATGTGTCGCGCATCGACGCCGGCGCGATCGAGCCGCAGCCGGGCCGCTTTGCGCTCGGGCCGATGCTGCACCGGCTGGCCGACGACTTCGCGGCCCAGGCCGCCGACCAGGGTCTACGCCTGTCGGTGCGCGTCGCGCCGGCGGCACAGCAGCTCGGCGCCCGCAGCGACCCGATGCTGGTCGAGCGCATCCTGCGCAACCTGCTCGCCAACGCGGTCAAGTACACCCGCACCGGCGGCGTGCTGCTGGCGTGCCGGCTGCGCCACGACACAAGCGGTGCGCAGCTCTGGCGGATCGAGGTCTGGGACACCGGTCCGGGCATACCGGAGACCGAATTCGAGCGTGTCTTCGAGGAGTTCTACCAACTCGGCAATCCGGAGCGCAACCGGGCCGCGGGGCTCGGCCTCGGCCTGTCGATCGTGCGCCGCCTGACCCGGCTGCTCGGGCATCGGCTTGCATTGCACTCGCTGCCCGGCCACGGCTCGCGCTTCTCGATCGAGCTGCCGGTCAGCGACGGCGTCGAGGCCGCGGCGAGCACGCCGGCACCGCTGGCGGCGATGGGTGCCGGCGGCTCGATCGAGCGCCTGGGCGTGGCCGTCATCGACGACGACCCCGAGGTGCGCGACAGCATGACCGCGCTGCTGACGCGTTGGGGCTGCGACGTGGTGGCGGGTGCGACCGGCGAAGAGGTCCTGGCGCGCGCCGGCACCGATCCGGGGCGCCGCCTGCAGGCGGCGGTGGTCGACTAGGAGTTGCGCGACGGACGCAACGGCATCGATGCGATCCTCGCACTGCGCCGCGCCTGCGGTCACCCGTTGCCGGCGCTGGTGGTGTCGGGCGCCAGCTCGGCGGCGCGGCTCGCCGAGGTCAAGGCGAGCGGCCATGCCTGGCTGTCCAAGCCGGTGCCGGCGGCGCACCTGCGCCACTGGCTGGTGCAGGCCGCCGCCGGTGCAGTCGCTTAGATTCCCAACCCAAAGGACCGACGTGTACGTGCTGATCGCCGACGACCATCCGATGGTGCGGGATGCGCTCTCGCGCATCGTGCGCCAGATCGAACCCGCGTCGCGGGTCGAGGAAGCGGGTGACTTCCAGACGCTGGTCGACCGGGTCGACCGCGACGCGCCCGACCTGCTGCTGCTCGACCTCAATATGCCCGGGATGGACGGCTTGTCCGGCCTGCGCCGGCTGCGCCAGCGTTTTCCGGGCCTGAGCACGGTGGTCGCCTCGGGTCAGGACGACCCGGTGACGATCCGCACCGTGCTGTCGACCGGCGCCGCCGGCTTCATCTCCAAGTCCGACCCGCCGCAGACGCTGATCGATGCCCTGCGCCTGGTGTCGGGCGGCGGCGTGTACGTGAGCGCCCGGCTGCTGCGCGAACCGCGCGAGGGCAGCGCGGCGTCGACCGCCGATGCGAGCAGCCTCACCCCGCGCCAGCGCGACGTGCTCGATCTGCTGCTGCTGGGCCACCCCAACAAGCAGATCGCGCGCGG
>JBDSZM010000038.1:0-2780 GCA_039925165.1 Burkholderiaceae bacterium | reverse complement strand
GCGGTGCGCTTCTTCATGATCAGCCGCAAGGCCGATACCGAATTCGTCTTCGACGTCGACCTGGCGCGCAAGCAGAACGACGAGAACCCGGTCTTCTACGTGCAGTACGCGCACGCGCGCATCTGCTCGGTGCTGCAGCAGTTCACGGCCCAGGGCGGCTCGACGGCCGGGCTGGCCAGCGCCGACCTGACCCGGCTCGAGGCACCCAGCGAGGCGGCGTTGATGCGCAGGCTGGCCGACTACCCGCGCATGCTGGCGAGCGCGGCCGAGAGCCTGGCGCCGCACGATCTCACCTTCTACCTGCGCGACCTGGCCGGCGCGTTCCACAGCTACTACGCCGCCGAGCGCTTCCTGGTCGACGACACCGCGCTGGCGCGGGCCCGCGTCGCGCTGCTCGCCGCGACCCGCCAGGTGATCCGCAACGCGCTCGGCCTGCTCGGCGTGAGCGCACCCGAACGCATGGCGCGCGACGCCGAACCCGCGCTGGAATCCGCCCCATGACCCTCGCACCGATGTTCCACACCCCGACCCACCAGCGGGGCGGCTTCGCGGTCGGCCTGATCGTCGGCCTGCTGGTCGGCCTGGCGCTCGCACTCGGGGTGGCGCTCTACGTCACCAAGGTGCCGATCCCGTTCGTCAACAAGGTGCCGCAGCGCACCGCCGAGCAGGACGCGGCCGAGATCGAGAAGAACCGCAACTGGGATCCGAACGCGCCGCTGCAGGGCAAGAACCCGGCGCGCCCGGCGCCTGCCGTCGCTCCGACGCTGCCCCCGGCGAACGCCGGCGCACCCGCGCCCACGCTGCCGCCGGCAGTGGCCGTCGACACGCCGCCTGCGCGGGCCGCTTCGGCGCCGGCCACGCGGCGCGACGCGGCGCTCGCGACCGCGCCCGGTGACCGGCCGGCGCGACCGCCAGCGCCCGGCGCCTCGGTCGGACTGGCCGATCCGTTCAACTACTTTGTCCAGGCCGGCGCCTATGCGCGCTCGGAAGACGCCGAGCAGCAGCGGGCCCGACTCGCGATGATGGGCTTCGAGGCGCGCTTGTCCGAGCGCGAGCAGTCGGGACGCACGGTCTATCGCGTGCGGCTCGGGCCGTTCGAGCGCAAGGACGACGCCGACAGCACCCGCGACCGCCTGACCGGCGCCGGCTTCGACGCCTCGATGGTGCGGGTTCAGCGCTGACGCGCAACGCCGCACCGCCCGCCGTCATCGTCCCCCGAACCACCGATCGCCATGCAACGCCGTACCTTTTCTGCCGCCCTCCTCACCACAGGCGCCCTGCCCATCGCCGCGGCTCAGCCGGCGGCGGCGCCGGTCGAAGGCACCCACTACGTGCGCCTGTCGCAGCCGATGGCAGCGCCGCCCGACGGGCGGATCGAGGTGATCGAGTTCTTCTGGTACGGCTGCCCGCACTGCAACACCTTCGAACCGGCGCTCGACCGCTGGGCGCGCCAGTTGCC
Source organism: Burkholderiaceae bacterium (assembly GCA_039925165.1). Lineage (GTDB taxonomy): Bacteria > Pseudomonadota > Gammaproteobacteria > Burkholderiales > Burkholderiaceae_C > JBDSEG01. The sequence goes on along the minus strand of JBDSZM010000038.1, from coordinate 1,321 downwards.
GGCCGACGTGGCGTTCCGGCGCATCCCGATGGCGCTGCGCGACCAGCCGCCGTACCTGATGCACCAGCGCATCTATTACGCGCTCGAAGGCCTGGGGCTGCTCGACAGCCTGCACCGCAAGGTCTATTACGCGATCCACAACGACCGCCAGCCGCTCGACAAGCCGGCCGACATCGCGGCCTTCATGAAGAAAAATGGCGTCGACGAGGCGAAGTTCACCGAAGCCTTCAACTCGTTCGGCATCGTCGGCACCAAGGTGCCCGAGGGCAACCGGCTGGTCGCCGCCTACAAGATCGACGGCGTCCCGGCTCTCGGTGTGCAGCGGCGCTACTACACGTCGGGCTCGCTGGCCGGCTCGAACGAACGCTCGCTGGCGGTCGCCGAGCACCTGATCCAGCGGGTGCGCAAGGGCGTTTGATCGGTCCATCCCTCTGCTGAGGGGATGCTGCGCCACGCCCTGGCGACATAGAATGGCCTGCAAGTTTCATGCCCTTTATGTCCATGCCCACGCTTCTTCTTCGACGTCCGAGCCGCCTGCGCCTCGCGCTGCTGACGGGCAGCCTGCTGGCCCTGCTGACAGGCGCCGGCAACCCGGCCCGGGCCGAAAAGGCCGACCGCTACAAGCCGTTGACGGTCGAGGCCCGCGAGCCCGGCAAGATCGACCTGCAGAAGCAGTACGTCGAGTTCAACGGAGACGTGGTCGTGACCAAGGGCACGATGCAGATCCGGGCCGGCCGCATCGAACTGCGCGAGACCCCCGACGGCTATCACACGGCGCTCGCGATCGGCTCGGCGGCCAAGCCGGCGACCTTCCGCCAGAAGCGCGACGGCGTCGATGAATACATCGAGGGCGAGGCCGAACGGCTCGAATACGACGCCCGCACGGACACGGTGCGCTTCGTCACCAATGCGACGGTGCGGCGCACCCGCGGCGGCACCTCCGCCGACGAGATCACCGGCAACCTCGTCACCTACGACAACACGAGCGAAGTCTTCAGCGTGTCCGGTGGCGCCCGGCCGACCGCGGCCAATCCGACCGGCCGGGTCCGCGCGGTGCTGACCCCGCGCGAAGGCTCGCCGGCGGCCGCCGAGGCGGCCCGCGCCGGGGCATCGGGCAGCACCGGCACGCCGCTGCGCTCGACCCCGGCGCTCGGGGAGCGCCCGTGACCGCGGCCCTGCCCGACGCGGCGGTGCGCCCGCCGCCGCGACTCGAGGCCATCGGCCTGCAGAAGTCGTACGGCGCGCGCAAGGTCGTGAAGGACGTGCGGCTCGCGGTCGACAGCGGCGAGGTGGTCGGCCTGCTCGGCCCGAACGGCGCCGG
>JBDSZM010000037.1:0-6176 GCA_039925165.1 Burkholderiaceae bacterium | reverse complement strand
AAATTTCACGCCGGCCGCCTGATGGCCGAGTCGGACAGCTCGTCGCAGATCGAGCTCGATTCGGGCAAGCGGGTCAAGGTCAAGTCGACGAATGTGCTGTTGCGCTTCGAGCAGCCACGGCCCGCGGTGTTGCTCGCCAGCGCGCAGACCCTGGCCAAGGAGATCGACCTCGATCTGGCGTGGGAATTCGCCCCCGAGGCCGAGTTCGGCTTCAAGGACCTGGCGAGCGACTACTTCGAGGCCGGCGCCGGGGTCGAGAAGCAGGCCGCCGCCCTTTTCAGCCTGTTCGAGGCGCCGCACTATTTCCGCCGCCTCGGCAAGGGCAACTTCAAGAAGGCGCCCGAAGACATCGTCAAGGCCGCGTTGCTCGGCATCGAGCGTAAAAAGCAGGTGGCCGCGCAGATCGACACCTGGGCCGGCGAACTGGCGGCCGGCAGCTGCCCCGCGCCGGTGCGCGAACAGCTCTACAAGCTGCTATTCAAGCCCGACAAGAACGCGCCCGAATACAAGGCCGTGGTCGAGGCCTCGCGCCTCGCCCAGAAGGCGCCGCTCGACCTGCTGACCGCCGCCGGCGCGATCGATTCGCCGTACCAGTTCCATTGGCGGCGCTTCCTGTTCGAGAGCTTTCCCAAGGGCACTGGCTTTGCGCCGATCGATGCGCCGCCGATTCGCGAGGAATTGCCCCTGGCACCGGTGCAGGCGTTCTCGATCGACGATTCGGCCACCACCGAGATCGACGATGCGCTGTCGGTCCAGGGCCTGGGCAGCGGCACGGTGGTGTTCGGCATCCACATCGCCGCGCCCGGCCTGGCCTTCGCGCCCGACAGTCCGCTCGACAAGCTGGCGCGCGACCGGCTCTCGACCGTCTACATGCCCGGCCACAAGCTGACGATGCTGCCCGACGCGGTGGTGCAGGCCTACACGCTGCTGGAAGGCCGCGAGTGCCCGACCGTCTCGCTGTACGTCACGTTCGACGAGGCGAGCCTGGCGGTGACGGCGACCGAGACCCGACTCGAGCGCATCCGCATCGGTGCCAACCTGCGCCACGACAATCTCGACGGCGTGGTGACCGAAGCGACGCTCGACGGCAGCGCCCCGGCCGACTATCCGTTCGGCACCGAACTGCGCTTCGCCTACCGCCTGGCGCGCCAGCTGAAGGCGCAGCGCGAGGGGGTGCGCGGCAAGCCCGAGAACTTCAACCGGCCCGACTACAACTTCCGGCTCGCGGGTGCGGACGCCGGCGACACGAAGGGCGACGGGCCGAAGGGCGACGAGCGTGTCGTCATCACGACGCGGGCCCGCGGCACCGCGCTCGACCTGGTCGTCGCCGAGGCCATGATCCTCGCCAACAGCACCTGGGGCGGCTGGCTCGCGCAGTGCGGCGTGCCCGGCATCTACCGCAGCCAGGCGAGCCTGGCGCCGGGCGTCAAGGTGCGCATGGGCACCAAGCCGGCGCCGCACGCCGGCATGGGCGTGGCGCAATACACCTGGGCGACCTCGCCGCTGCGCCGCTATGTCGACCTGGTCAACCAGTGGCAGATCATTGCCTGCGCCCGCCACGGCCGCACCGCCGCGCTGGTCGCGCCGTTCAAGCCCAAGGACACCGCGCTGTTCTCGATCATCTCGGGATTCGATGCGGCCTACGCCGACTACAACGCCTTCCAGTCGGGCATCGAGCGCTACTGGACGCTCAAGTCGCTGGCCCAGGACGGCATCGACGCGCTCGACGCCGCGGTGATGAAGGACGGGCTGGTGCGGGCCGATGCGCTGCCGCTGGTCTTCAACGCCACGGGCGCAGCCGCGCTGCCACGTGGCGCGCGGGTGCGGGTGCGCATCACCGGAACCAACCTGCTGACGCTCGAAGTCTTTGCGAGCGTGCAGTCGCGTCTGGACGACCCGACGACGACCGCCGACGACGCGGTGCTGCCGGCCGCCGACGAGGCCGAGGACGGCGAGCAGGCCGGCGAAGCCGGGGCGCTGACGCTGGCGATCGACCTGGCGCCCGACGCCGCCACCGAGGCCGCGTCCGAGCCGGTCGCGCCGCCGGCCTGACGCGGCCGCGCGCCTCACAGACGCCGCGACCGCTGTCCGCATGGCCCGCCGACTCTCGCCCCTGACGATCGCGCTGACGTTTTCGGCGCTGGTGCATGCCGGGCTGCTGGCGGTGCGACTGGCCGATCCGCAGGCCTTCGACCGCGCTTTCGCCGACTCGGCGCTCGAGGTCATCCTCGTCAATGCGCGCTCGAACGAGGCGCCGGTCAAGGCGCAGGCGATCGCGCAGGCCAACCTGGTCGGCGGCGGCGAGGCCGCGAGCGGCCGCGCGACCTCGCCGCTGCCGCCGTCTCCCAGCACCGAGGTCGGCGATTCGAGCGAAGACACGCGCAAGCAGATCGAGCAGTTGCAGGAAGTGCAGCAGCAGCTGCTGGCGCAGGTGCGCCGCGAGGTTGCGCTGCTGCCCGCGCCCGACCCCAAGCGCGACGACGGCAACCCGACCGAGCGGGCCCAGGAGGACCGGCGGCGCCACCTGACCGAGTTGCTGGCCGAGATCGAGAAGCGCATCAACGACGAGAACGCGCGGCCCAAGAAGCGCTACATCAGCCCGGCCACCCGCGAGGAGATCTATGCCGCCTACTACGACCACATGCGCCGGCGCATCGAGGAACGCGGCACCCGCAACTTCCCCGAAGACCGCGGCAAGAAGCTCTACGGCGAGCTGACCATGAACGTGACGGTCGACGCCGCCGGCCGGGTGGTCGAGACCGAGGTGGTGCGGCCGTCCAAGTCGAAGCTCCTCGACCGCCGCGCGATCGCAATCGTCAACGCCGCCGGACCGTTCGGTCCGTTCACGGCCGCGATGCGGCGCAAGGTCGACCAGGTCGTCATCACGTCGCGCTTCAAGTTCACCCGCGAAGCCGGGCTCGAGGCGATCCCGCAGGAATTCGCGCGCTGACCATGGCGACGCGCCTCGCGGCTGTCGCTTCGCTGCTCGGACGCGGCGTGTTGCTGGTCCTCGTCGCGGTGCTGGCGCTGCAGCTCTACTTCCTGCTGCGGGTCGCGCTGATGACGGTCGTCAACCCGGAATCGACCACTTTCCAGCGCTCCGAGATCTGGCGTCTGCTCGGCCAGCATGACCGCGTCGCCTGGTCGCGCCGCTGGGTCGACTACGCGCAGATCGGTGCGCCGCTCAAACGCGCCGTCATCGCCGCCGAAGACGCCGGCTACACCGAACACCACGGGGTCGAATGGGATGCGATCGAGAGGGCCTGGGAGCGCAACCAGCAGGCCCAGGCGCGCACCGAGCGGGCCACGCGCCGGCTCGAGGCGCAGGCCGCGCGGCGCGGCACCTCGGCCGCATCGGCACCGCCAGCCAAGCTGGTCGGCGGCTCGACCATCACCCAGCAGCTCGCCAAGAACCTTTTCCTGGGCAGCGAGCGCAGCCTGGCGCGCAAGGCGCAGGAGATCGTCATCGTCTGGATGCTCGAAGGCCTGCTCGACAAGCGCCGCATCCTCGAGATCTACCTGAACCACGTCGAATGGGGCGAGGGCGTGTTCGGGGCCGAGGCGGCGGCGCAGCACTATTTCCGGCGCAGCGCCGCCACGCTCACGCCGCAGCAGGCGGCGCAGCTCGCGGTGATGCTGCCGGCTCCCAAGCGCTTCGAGCAGCGCCCGGGCTCGGCCTACGTGCTGGGCCGGGCGGCGACCATCCTGGCCCGCATGCCGGCGGTCGCCCTGCCATGAGCCCGCCCGGCCGCCCGAAGGGCGAATACCGACGTGCGCAGCACGAAGGTACTCCAGTGAACGCGCCCCGCACGGCTTCCTAGAATCGGCCCCATGGCCGTCACCCCGCTCAGCACCGAGATCGCCGCCAGCGCCGCCCGGCTGGTGGTCGAGGAAGGCATGGAATACGGCCCCGCCAAGCGTCGCGCCGCGCGCGACCTGGGCCGGCGCAGCGGGCGCGGTGCCGAGCTGCCCGACAACGAAGCGGTCGAGGACGAGGTGCGCGACTACCTCGACCTCTTCTGTGCCGCCACGCAGCCGGCCGAGCTGCTGGCGCTGCGCCGGCTGGCGGCGCGCTGGATGCAGCGCCTCGCGGCGTTTCGCCCGCACCTGACCGGGGCGGTCTGGCGCGGCACCGCGACCCGGCTCAACAACATCCACCTCGAGCTGTACGCCGACGACTCGAAGGCCGCCGAGATCGCGCTGCTCGACCTCGGCATCGCGTTCGACGTCGACGCCACGCCCGGGCCGCGCGGACTGCCGGTCGACGTGCTGATCGTCGCGAGCCCGTGTCCCGAGCTCGGCGAGCCGGTGACGCTGAACCTCATCGTGCTCGACCACGACGACCTGCGCGGCGCGCTCAAGACCGATGCGCGCGGGCGTACGCACCGCGGCGACCGGGCGGCGCTCGAGCGGCTGCTGGACGCCCCACCATGACGTCGCGCAGGGCATTGATCGGCGCGGTAGCGGGTCTGGCGGCGCTCGGCGGCGTCGGGGTCGGGCTGCTGCGCCGGGCGCCGGGCGAGAGCCCGGCTTGGGCGCTGCGCTATCCGACGCCCGAGGGCGATGAACTGGTGCTCGCGGCCCTGCGCGGCCGGCCGCTGCTGGTGAATTTCTGGGCCACCTGGTGCGCACCCTGCGTGACCGAGATGCCGCTGCTCGATCGCTTTCATCGCGCCCAGGCGCCGGATGGCTGGCGCGTCGTCGGGCTGGCCGTCGATAAGGAGCCGGCGGTGCGGCAGTTCCTGGCCGCGCGGCCGGTCGCGTTTCGCATCGGGCTGGCCGGCGCGGGCGGGGTCGAGCCGATGCGCGTGCTCGGCAATCCGACCGGCGGACTGCCGTTCACGATCGCCTTCGATGCGACCGGAACCGAGGTCGGGCAGCGCCTCGGGGCGCTCGACCAGGCCCGTCTCGACCGCTGGTCCGCCTCGACCAAGTCCGGAGATAGTGCGAAAAAGGCGCTGTCCGGCTGAACTTGTCGGGCCTTGATGCAAAATCCGCACCCCAGCGCCGGCCGAGCCGGTGTGACCTGCGGCCCGGACGGCGCGAGACCAACACGAAGGAGCGGCGCACGTGGACCTCAGAAAACTCAAGACGCTGATCGACCTCGTGTCCGAGTCCAACATCTCGGAACTCGAAATCACCGAGGCCGAAGGCAAGGTCCGCATCGTCAAGGCCGACCCCGCCGCCGCATCGCACCAACCGGTCTACCTGAGCGGCATGCACATGGGTCCGTCACCCGCGCCGCTGTCCACTGCGACACCGGTGGCCGCGACCCCGGTCGCCGTCGCAGCCCCGGCCGCGCCGGCCGGTCACGTCGTCAAGTCGCCGATGGTCGGCACCTTCTATCGCGCCTCGAGCCCCGGCGCCAAGGCCTTCGTCGACGTCGGCAGCCCGATCAAGGAAGGCGAGCCGATCTGCATCATCGAGGCGATGAAGATCATGAACGAGATCGAGTCCGATGGCACCGGCAGCGTGACCGAGATCCTGTGCGAGAACGGCCAGGCCGTCGAATTCGGCCAGCCGCTGTTCGTGGTTGCCTAAGCGCCGTCCGTGTTGAAGAAAATCGGGATCGCCGATTGCGGCAACAACGCCGAAGGCGTTTCGGCAAAACCAAGGCGCGCAAGCGCGTCGGCGCAGTCACATTCCACGGCGTGCGCAGCACGCCCAGGCGGTTGAGCCGCGCCCCCCATGTTCAAAAAAATCCTGATCGCCAATCGCGGCGAAATCGCCTTGCGGATCCAGCGCGCCTGTCGCGAATTGGGCGTGAAATCGGTGGTGGTCTACTCCGAGGCCGATCGCGACGCCAAGTACGTCAAGCTGGCCGACGAGGCGGTCTGCATCGGCCCGGCCGCGTCGGCGCAGAGCTACCTCAACATGCCGGCCATCATCTCGACCGCCGAGGTGACCGACGCCGAGGCGATCCACCCCGGCTACGGCTTCCTGTCCGAGAACGCCGACTTCGCCGAGCGGGTCGAGAAGAGCGGTTTCACCTTCATCGGTCCGACGCCGGATGCGATCCGCACCATGGGCGACAAGGTCTCGGCCAAGATCGCGATGATCAAGGCCGGCGTGCCCTGCGTGCCGGGCTCCGAAGGCGTGCTGCCCGACGACCCGAAGGAGATCATCAAGGCGGCGCGTGCGGTCGGCTACCCGGTGATCATCAAGGCGGCGGGCGG
>JBDSZM010000036.1:0-18442 GCA_039925165.1 Burkholderiaceae bacterium | reverse complement strand
GCGATAGCTGTCGGCGCGCAGGCCGAGCACGGTCCGAAAGGTCGGCGTCCACGGCGTCGCGTTCTGCACCCACGCGCCCAGGCTGCTCTCGACGATGCGGTCGCGCCGCACGGTGGACAGCGTCTGGCGCGCCTTGGTGGCGAGCAGGCCGTTGTCGATGCGGTCGTTCTGAAGTTGCACGCCGAACTCGGTCTCGCCGGCGCGGCCGAACCGGTCGGTGGCGCGCACATGGCGGGCGTTGATCGCCGTCATGGTGCGCTTATCGGGCTGGGCGAACTGGTCGCCGTCGGCCGGGTTGTCGAGGAAGTACGTGAAGTTGGAGAACAGGTCGAGCTTCCAGTGCGCGACATAGGCGTTGACCTCGGTCGAGCTGCTGCCCGAGGTTTGCCGCCACCCGCCCGAGAGGCTGTAGCGGTGCGAGGTGCCGCCATCGGTCGGATCAACTAGGTCGAAGCGGCCGAGCTGGCCGCTCTCGACCGCACGCAGCGGAATCTGGTCGGTCGAGTTCCATTGGGCCTCGTAGCCCATCGCGGTCACGTTCCAGCCGTTCGCCTTGTCGCCCTGCGAGTAGCGCAGCACGCCGTTGAGTTTGCGGAAGTCGTCCGGGCGCGTGAAGGGCCCGTCGTTGCGCTGTACCTCCAGCGCATAGAGCAGCTTGCCCGAACCGAAGGCCGGCGAGTCGGCCAGCAGCGCGCGGCGATAGCCGTTCTGGCCGAGGCCGAGGTGGGCGATGCCCTGCGGCAGCGTGTCGGCGTAGACGATCTCGACCGCACCGGCCGAGGCGAAATCGCCCTCGCTCGCCGAGTACGGGCCTTTCTTGTAGCGCAGGCTGGTCGCCAGTTCGGGGATCAGGAAGTTGAGGTCGGTCCAGCCCTGGCCGTGGCCGTGGCTGCGCTGGTTGACGAGCATGCCGTCGACCGTCGTCCGCAGGTCGGTGCCGTGGTCGAGGTTGAAGCCGCGCAGGTAGAACTGATTCGCCTTGCCCTCGCCGCTGTGCTGGCTGACGATCAGGCCGGGTGTCGATTCCAGCAGCTCGCCGGGGCGGTAAACGGTGCGCGCCTCGAGCTGCTTCTGGCTCACGGTGCCGACGCTGGCCGAGTCGGCGACGCCGACCTGCGCATTGCCGTTGCCGGTCACGGTGACGGTCTCCAGCGTCTGTTCGCCGCCGGCCCAGGCCGGCGGCACGAGCGCGGCCGCCGCGGCGACGGCGACGAGCCGGGCGCGGCCCGGGTGGACGCCGCGGCGGGGTGAGAGTGAGACGGGCGGCGACGAGGTCGCGCGGGCGTGCGGCAGGGCGCCGCAGCAGGGAAATGTGTGCATGCAAGAACTCCTCGGCCCACCACGCGCGCAGCGGCGCGGGTGGCAGACCCTTCGATGGGGGGCGGGCGACGCGGAGGTCGCCATGACGGCGCAGGCAGGGTCGGGCGCGCGGCCATCGCGTCAAGCGACGCGGTGCGGGCCGGACCAGGGGTTCAGCGAGGCGGGCGGTAGAGCGGCGCACCCGCGACCGAGGCGTAAGCCGCCACGACCGGGGACGTCACCACGCGGCACGCGCCGTCGCAGCGCGCGATGAATGCCGCCGGCAGCAGGGCGGGCGGATCGAGCGCCGCGGCCTTGTCGGCAGCTGGCGAGCTGCCGGCGCGCTCGGTGTCGCCGGCCTCGCCGAGGTACAGCACGCCGGCTTCGGAAGGCGCGTGTCCGTGCGCCTCGATTTGCGAGCCGGCATGGCCGTGGGCATGCCCGTGGCCGTGCGACGACGGCTGCGCGCGCCGGTCGATGCGGGAATCGGTCAGTGCCGACGCCGCGAGGTGGAGGTGCGCCGGCCCGTGCGCGCGCAGCCAGACGCCCGCGCCGGCCTGCGCCGGGACGGTGAAGGCGAGCAGCCAGATCAGGCAGCGCAGCGGAAACAGCAGCATCGCGTCGGTTCAAGGGCGGCGCCGGGTCGGCCGCCGCGGGGCGTCGTGGGGATCAGGAGTCGTCTGTCGAGCGTAGCGCACGCGCGAACGTCGAGTGGATCGATACGCCGCGCGGGCAGCGTTGGATGCGTCCGATCCACGCCCGGCCCGAGTAAGCACCGATCGCCCGGAGCGACGAGCCGCGATTACGGCCGCGGCGGCGTCTGCTCGATGAAAGCGAGCACGTCCTCCAGCACCGGCGACAGGAAGCGCAGCGGCGCGGCGAACGAGCCGGCCAGCGTGACATGACTGGTGCGCGGATACAGCCGCACCGTCACCGGCACGCCCAGCGACTGCAGCTTGTTGGCCAGGCCGATGGTGTTGCGCTGCGGGTCGACCAGCCGGTCGTTCTGCGGCGCGCCGAGGAAAGTGCGCGGTGCCTGCGAGCTGGCGTGTCCGAGCGGCTGGGTGCCGGGCGGGTAATTGGGATGGAAGAAGACCGGCTGCGCGTCCGGGTTCGTCATTGGCAGGAAGTCGTAGGGCCCGGCCAGGCCGATGAAGCCGGCCAGCTCGGACGGGCGATGCTGCGTCGCGGCCAGCCAGCGCGGGTCGAAGGCGAGCATCGCCGCGTTGTAGGCGCCGGCGCTGTGGCCCATCACGAAGATACGCTTCGGGTCGGCGTGCAGCGCGCCAGCATGCTCGATGCCGTAGGCCAGGGCATGTGCGCTGTCATACAAGAAGTCCGGGTAGCGCACCTCGGGGTAGAGCCGGTAGTCGGCCACCAGCGTCAGCACGCCGCGCGCGGCCAGGGCCTCGGCGACGAACTCGTAGTCAGCGCGCTTGCCTTCGTTCCACGAGCCGCCGTAGAAGAACACCGCCATCGGCCAGCCGGCGGGGGGCGCCGCGCCGATCGGGCGGTAGATGTCGAGCCGCTGGCGCGGGTTGTCGCCATAGGCCACGTTGGGCTGGAGCTCGTGGCTGCCGCGCGGCACCAGCGCGTTCAAGGTCGCGACCGGCGCGCAGGCCGCGAGCAGGGCGAGGGCGGCGAGCGGCAGCAGGCCGATGGTCACGAGGCGGCGCAGTCGGGTCACGAGTCATCCTTGGGTTGGCGGGCGCGGGGATAGGCGTGCGGTCCCCGCACCGTCTCCTACGTCCGGGAGCCCGATTCGGATGCAAATCAACGATGCGACTGCAGCAATGCGCGGGCCCGATCAGGACCGCAAATGTGCCGCTGTTCCACCCTACGTCGTGGGTCGGGATGCACCAGTATCGACGTGCATGGCCGTCCGCGTCGGGAGCGGCCAATGGGAGCAGAGCAGATGCCGATCGCGGCCAGAACGTCGCACGCGCTGAGGCGCTGGTTCGACAGCCTCAAATTCCAGATCGTCCTGATCGCGCTGGTGGCCGGCGTGCTGTCGGCGCTCGGGACGGCCAAGCTGGTGCTGAATACGACCCAGGCCGATCTGGAACGGCTGCTGCTCGCCAATGCGGCCGAAAATTCAGAGCGCACCTCGCAGTTGCTGGCGAGCAAGCTCGAGATGCTGCAGCTGTCGCTGAAGGCGGTCGCGCGCCAAGTGCCTGCGGCGCTGTGGGACGACGCTGCGGGTCTGACGCGGTTCCTGCTCGACAAGCCGGCACTCGGCGCGCTGTTCGATTCCTACGCCGCAATCCGAGCTGACGGCCAGGCCCTGGTGCGGATCGAGAACGGCACGCCCCAGCCAGGGTTGCCCAACGTTTCCGACCGCGACTATTTCCGGGATGCCGTCCGCACCGATCAGCCGGTCGTCTCGGCGCCGATGCGCGCGCGCGTCGGCAACCATCCGATCGTGGTGATGGCGATGTCGGTCCGCGATGCCGACGGTTCGGTGCTGGGGGTGGTGATCGGCACAGTCAATCTCGAATCGAGCGGACTGTTTTCGAACCTGAACGACCCGGCCAGCAGCACCCGGGTCATGGTGGTGGACCGCCAAGGCGTGATCCTCGGGCATCCGCAGCGCGGGCTCTTGCTGGGGCGCGGCACCGAGCCGGCGGGACTGGCCGATGTCGTCGGTGCTTGGCTGGCCAGCGGCAGTCCGATCGATACGCGCGGCCGGGCCGAGTTGTCGCTCGGCCACCTGGTGGCGATGGCGGGCATCCCACTGTCCGACTGGACGGTGGTCGCGACGACACCGCAGGGGCTTGCGCTCGCACCGCTGGCCAAGGCGCGCGACACCGCGTGGCAGTCGGCGAGTGCCGTCGGCCTGCTGGCCGCCGCCGTCGCCGGCGTGCTCGCCTGGTTCATGACACGCCCGATCTCGCGACTGCGCGCTCGTGCGGTCGGCTTGCTCGCGGATAGCGGGGCAGCCGCCCCCGACTGGCCGCTCGAGCACGGCGAGGTCGGCGAGCTCGCGCTCGCATTCGCGCAGGTGGTCGCGCAACGCCAGCAGCGCGAGAGCGAAACGCGCGCCTTGCTGATGCAGTTGCAGGCGGTGCTCGACCATGCCCAGATGGGGATCGCGCTGACCCGCGACGGGCGTTTCGAGCTGGTGAGCCGGCAGCTGTGCCAGATCCTCGGCTGCGAGATGGCGCAGGTCGTCGGTCAGCCGACCCGGATGATCTATCCGTCGGACGAGGCCTACCAGGCGCTGTCCGACCGTGCCGTGCCGGCCTTCATGGCGCACGGCGCTTTCGACGGCGAGCTCGAACTGGTGCGCCGCTCCGGTGCCACTTTCTGGGCCCAGATGCGCGGCCGTGCCGTGGTTCCCGGCGACCGCTCGAAGGGAACGATCTGGCTCATCGACGATGTGACCGCGGTGCGCGAACAGCGCGAGCGCATGGCCTGGGATTCTTCCCACGATTCGCTGACCGGGCTGGCGAACCGCGCGGCATTCGCGTCCGTGCTCGAGCGCGCGACCGTGCGTTCGAAGGACGAACCTTTTTGCGCCCTGTTCATCGACCTCGACCGCTTCAAGCAGGTCAACGACAGCGGCGGCCACGCGGCCGGCGACGCGATGCTGCGCAACGTGGCGCGGCTGCTCGAATCGCAGGTGCGCCAGACCGATACGGTGGCGCGCCTGGGCGGCGACGAATTCGCCGTGCTGCTGCACCGCTGCCCGGTCGCGGTCGCCCACACCATCGCCGAGAAGATCCGCCGCGCGGTGCTGGGTTTCGAACTCGCCTTCGAGGACCGCAGCCATTCGATCGGCGCGAGCATCGGTCTGGTGGCGGTGGACGGCAGCCACGCCGATTCGGCCGACGTGCTCAAGGCCGCCGATGCGGCGTGCTACGAAGCCAAGCGGCTCGGCCGCGATCGCGTCACGAGGGCACCCTCGGCGCTGGTGATAACGGCGCCTTCGAGCGCGCCGGTCGCGGGCGCGCTCGAAGCGTCGCCGGAGGTCGCGGTCGAAGCTTAGGCCGGCGTCGTGCCGAGCCGCGCCCGATGGCGCGCCACCTGCGCCCGCACCTGCGCCGGCGCGGTGCCGCCCAGGCCGGCGCGCGTCCCGAGCGAGCCGGTCAGCGTCAGCACCGCATACACGTCCTCGCCGATCGCCGGGTGATAGCCCTGCAGGGTGGCGAGCGACAGGTCGCTCAGGTCGACCCCGGCGCCGATGGCCTGCTTGACGGCGTGCGCCACGGTCTCGTGCGCGTCGCGAAACGGCAGGCCCTTCTTCACCAGGTAGTCGGCCAGGTCGGTGGCAGTGGCGTAACCGCGTCGCGCCGCCCGAGCCATCGCCTCGGGCCGCACCACGATGCCGGCCACCAGCTCGGCAAAGATGCGCAGCGTGTCGGCGAGCGTGTCGACGCTGTCGAAGAGCGGCTCCTTGTCTTCCTGGTTGTCCTTGTTGTAGGCCAGCGGCTGGCCCTTCATCAGGGTCAGCAGGCTCATCAGGTGGCCGACCACGCGGCCAGTCTTGCCGCGCGCCAGTTCGGGCACGTCCGGGTTCTTCTTCTGCGGCATGATCGAACTGCCGGTGCAAAAGCGGTCGGGCAGGTCGACGTAGCCGAAGTTCTGGCTCATCCACAGCACCAGCTCCTCGGCCAGGCGCGAGACGTGGACCATGCACAGCGCCGCCGCGGCGCTGAACTCGATCGCGAAATCGCGGTCGCTCACCGCGTCGAGGCTGTTCTGGCAGACGCAGGCCCGGCCTTCGGCATCGACCATCCCGAGCTCGACGGCGACCCGTTCGCGGTCGATCGGATAGCTGGTGCCGGCCAGCGCCGCGGCGCCCAGCGGCAGCACGTTGGTGCGCCGGCGCACGTCGGCCAGCCGCTCGGCGTCGCGCGCGAACATCTCGACGTAGGCCAGCAGGTGGTGGCCGAACGCGACCGGCTGTGCCACCTGCAGGTGGGTGTAGCCGGGCATCACGGTGTCGGCATGCTGCGCCGCCTGCTCGACGAGCGCGCGCTGCAGCGCGCCCAGCAGCACCGACAAAGCGTCGATCTCGCCGCGCAGCCACAGCCGCACGTCGGTCGCGACCTGGTCGTTGCGCGAACGCCCGGTGTGCAGCCGCTTGCCGGCGTCGCCGACGAGCTGCGTGAGGCGCGCCTCGATGTTGAGGTGCACATCCTCGAGCTCGAGCTTCCAGTCGAAGACGCCGGACTCGATCTCCTGCGCCACCGTCGCCAGGCCGCGCTCGATGGCGGCCAGGTCGTCGGCGCCGATCACGCCTTGCGCCGCCAGCATCCGCGCGTGCGCCAGGCTGCCCGCGATATCGACCTGCCAGAGCCGGTGGTCGAAGGCCACGCTCGAGGTGTAGCGCTGGACCAGCTCGCTCATCGGCTCCGAGAACAGTGCCGACCAGGCCTGGTGTTTGGTGGCGAGCGGATTGGAGGACGACATGGCGTGTGAGGCGCGCTTGCCACAGCCGCGGGCCGGTTGTTGATGAATGCCCGGATCGGGCCGCCGCGGCGGCCGCGCCTTGGGGACAATGGCGCGGCGCACGGGGGCTGGATTCTATCGACGCACCCGAGCGACGCCGTTCCCTCGATCCGCCCACCCCGACCCGCCCCACAATGTCCGCACCGACCCGCCACCGACCGCCGCAGCCGCGAGCCGATGCCATTGGCGGTGCCGGCTTCGGCGACAGTGCGGCGAGCCGGCCGGCGAGCCTGTGGCCGAGCTCGTTGCGCCCCGACGACCTGCCTTCCACCGGCTTCTCGGCCACCGGCTTCGGCCCGGGCGATGCGGCTGTCCTGCGTCCGGCGCCGTCGCCGGTGTTCGACGTCTGCCATGTGGGCGTGGTGCTGCGCGCGCTCGGGGTCGTCTTCGCCGTGGTCGCGGTCGGTGCCGCCTTCGGCGCCAACGGCCTGGCGCACTGGGTCGCGCGCAGCACCGCCGCGGCGGCCATCGCCTGGCCGGGCCTGATGCTGTGGCTGCTGCTGGCGTGCGGCGCCAAGCGGCTGCTCGCGCCCTTGCCGCTGGCCGCGCAGTGGCTGGCCGCGGCCGGGCTCGGTGCCCTGTGCGGCGCACTCGCCAGCGTGCTCACCGGCCTGTATGCCGACGACCCGCTCGCGCCGCCGAACGCGATGCGCTGGATCGCGCCGACCCTCGCCGGCGCTGCGCTTGCCGCCGCGCTGTTCCAGTGGTTGCGCCTGCGTGGCGAGGCGCTGCTGCCGGCCCACACCAGCGCCCGGTTGGCCGAGCTGCAGTCGCGGATCCGGCCGCACTTCCTGTTCAACACGCTCAACACCGCGCTGACCCTGGTGCGGCTCGATCCCGAGCGGGCCGAGGTCGTGCTGGAGGACCTGGCCGAGCTGTTCCGGGTCGCGATCAGCGACGGCGGTGCATCGACCACCCTGGCCGACGAGATCGACCTCGCGCGGCGCTATCTAGCTATCGAGCAGATCCGCTTCGGCCGGCGCCTGCGCGTCACCTGGGAGCTCGACCCCGACGCCGGCGGCGCCAAGCTGCCGCCGCTGCTGCTGCAGCCGCTGGTCGAGAACGCGGTGCGCCACGGCGTCGAGCCGGCCGACGACGGCGGCGCGCTGCGCATCCGCACCCGGGTGCGGCTCGGCCGGGTGCTGATCTCGATCGTCAACACGCTGCCGGCAGAGCCCTCGCAGCCCGGCCACGGCATGGCGCTGCACAACGTGCGCGAGCGGCTGCGCCTGATGCACGACGTGGCCGCGCAGTTCGATGCCCGCCAGGACGCGCAGGCGTTCCGGGTCGACATCGTGGTGCCGTTGTAGCCATGGAACCCCTCGTCTGCGCAAGGCTGCAGCCGGTCCCCCGAGGGGACGCGGGCCGGCTTCGGAGCGGCCCGGCGCTTGGCGCCGCGGCACCCCTCGTCCGCGCAAGGCCGCAGCCGGTTTTCCGAACGGACACGGCCCGGCCCGGGAGCGGCCCGGCGCGCCGCGCCGTGGGGGCGGTCGAGTGATACGGGTCTTGATCGTCGACGACGAGGAACTGGCACGGCTGCGCTTGCGCGGGCTGCTCGCGCAGTGCAGCGATCCGCCGGTGCGCGTGGTGGGCGAGGCGGCCAACGCGACCCAGGCGCTGGTCGCGCTCGCGACCACGCCGTGCGACCTGCTGCTGCTCGACATCCGCATGCCCGGGCGCGACGGGCTGGTGCTGGCCGCCGAACTGCGACGGCTGGTGCCGCCGCCGGCGGTGGTCTTCGTCACCGCCCACGCCGAGCACGCGCTGCGGGCGTTCGAGCTCGACGCGGTCGACTACCTGACCAAGCCGGTGCGCCGGGAGCGTCTGCAGGCGGCGCTGCAGCGGGTCGGGCAACGCCGCGGCGCGGGCGCCGACGACGCCGCGGCGCGCGAGCCGCCATGTCTGATCGTCAGCGACCGCGGCCGGGTGGTGCGGGTGCCGACCGACGAGGTGCTGTACCTCAAGGCCGAGCTCAAGTACGTCACGCTGCGCACCTTGCAGCACAGCTACGTGCTCGACGAGTCGCTGACCGACCTGGAGGAACGCCTGGGCGAGCGCTTCCTGCGGGTCCACCGCAATGCCCTGGTCGCGCGCAGCGCGGTGCGGGCGCTCGAACGCCGCAGCCTGGCCGGCGAGGGCGACGACGAGGGCGGCGAGACCTGGGCGGTGCGGATGGCACCGCTCGACGAGTGGCTGGCGGTCTCGCGCCGCCAGGTGGCCGCGGTGCGCGAGGCGCTGGTCGCGGCCGGGCGCTGAGGCGTGCCGGGGGTGGCGCGGCGGTGCGGGGCGTTGCGACAATGGCGGGTGCGCGCGCGGTGCGCGTGCCCTGCCGAGACCACCGCATGACCCCGATCCCGATCTCGATCCCGCGCTGCGTCGCCGCGCCGCCCCGACGTGACGCGCTCCGCCGCGCGAGCCTGTGCCTGGCGGTGCTCCTGCTGCCCGGCGTGGCCGCGGCCGCGGAGGTCGACGGCGCCGCGCTCGCCGCGGTTTGGGGCGTGCCCTTCGCCGGCATGCTGCTGTCGATCGCGATCCTGCCGTTGGCCGCGCCCGCGCTCTGGCACCACCACTACGGCAAGATCGCGGCGGCGTGGTCGCTCGCCTTTCTGCTGCCGTTCGCGCTGGTCCACGGGCCCGGGCTCGCGGGATCGACCCTGGTCCACACCCTGCTGGCCGAATACCTGCCGTTCATCATCCTGCTGACCGCGCTTTTCACCGCCGCCGGCGGCATCCACGTGCGCGGCAACCTGCACGGCAGCCCGGGGCTCAACACCGCCTTGCTGGCGATCGGCGCGGTGCTCGCGAGCTTCATGGGCACGACCGGCGCATCGATGCTGATGATCCGGCCGCTGATCCGCGCCAACGACGACCGCGCGACCACCGCGCACGTGATCGTCTTCTTCATCTTCATCGTCTCCAACGCCGCCGGCTCGCTCACGCCGCTCGGCGACCCGCCGCTCTTCCTCGGCTTTTTGAAGGGCGTCGATTTCTTCTGGACGGCGCGCCACATTTTTCCCGAGACGCTGTTCCTGGTCGGCGTGCTGCTCGCGATGTTCTACGCGCTCGACACCTGGCACTACCGTCGCGAAGGCGTGGTCCAGCCCGACCCGACGCCCGACGACAAGGCCGTGGGACTCGACGGCGCGATCAACTTCCTGCCGCTGCTGGGGGTGATGGGCCTGGTGCTGATGAGCGGCGTGTGGAAGCCGGGTATCGCGTTCGACGTGTTCGGCACCGAGGTCACGCTGCAGCAGATCGTGCGCGACCTCGGCCTGGTTGCGCTGACGGTCGTCTCGCTCGTCATCACGCCGCGTTCGGTGCGCGCGTCGAACCAGTTCTCGTGGGCGCCGATGCAGGAGGTGGCCAAGCTCTTCATCGGCATCTTCCTGACCATGATCCCGGTGCTCGCGATCCTGAAGGCCGGCACCGCGGGCGCGCTGGGCGGCGTGGTCACCGCGGTGACCGGGCCGGACGGCCAGCCGCTGCCGTGGGCCTACTTCTGGTTCAGCGGCGTACTCAGTTCCTTCCTCGACAACGCGCCGACCTACCTGGTGTTCTTCAACATGGCCGGCGGCGACCCGCAGGCGCTGATGACGTCCTTCGCGGCGACGCTGGCCGCGATCTCGGCCGGCTCGGTCTTCATGGGTGCCAACACCTACATCGGCAACGCTCCCAACTTCATGGTCAAGGCGATCGCCGAGGAGCGCGGCATCCGCATGCCGAGCTTCTTCGGCTACATGGCGTGGTCGAGTCTGTGCCTGCTGCCGATCTTCGTCTTGATGACCTTCGTCTGGTTCCGCTGAGGACACCCCGCCATGCCGATTGCCCGCCCCGTCGTCCTCGTCTGCCGCGCCGTCTTCCCCGACATCGTCGACCGCCTGCGGGCGCACTTCGAGGTCGAGACCAACGAGGCCGACGACGTCTGGTCGCCCGACGAACTGATCCGCCGCCTGCAGGGCAAGGCCGGCGTGTTCGTGACCGGCACCCAGCCGATCGACGCGGCGCTGCTCGCGGCCTGCCCCGATCTGCGTGCGGTGTGCAGCATGGCGGTCGGCTACAACAACATCGACGTGCCGGCCTGCAGCGCGCGCGGCGTGCTGGTGAGCAACGCTCCCGACGTGCTGACCCAGACCACGGCCGACTTCGGCTTCGCCTTGATGATGGCCGCGGCGCGCCGCATCTCCGAGAGCGAGCACTGTCTGCGCCGCGGCGAATGGACGAAGTGGAGCGTCGAGATGTTCGCCGGCGCCGACATCCACGGCGCGACGCTCGGCATCCTGGGCATGGGGCGCATCGGCCGGGCGATCGCGCGGCGCGGTGCGCGCGGCTTCGACATGCCGGTGATCTATCACAACCGGTCGCGACTGCCCGAGGCGGTCGAGGCCGAACTCGGCGCGCGCTGGGTCGACAAGGCCACCCTGCTGCGCGAGGCCGATCACCTGGTGCTGGTGCTGCCGTACAGCGCCGAGTCGCACCATGCGATCGGGGTCGAGGAACTCGGCCTCATGAAGCCGACCGCGACCCTGACCAACCTGGCGCGCGGCGGCATCGTCGACGACGCCGCGCTGGCCAAGGCACTGCGCGACAAGCGGATCGCCGCCGCCGGGCTCGACGTGTTCGAGGGCGAGCCCAAGGTTCATCCCGAACTGCTGCAGGTGCCGAACGTGGTGCTGACGCCGCACATCGCGAGCGCCAGCATTCCGACCCGGCGCGCGATGGCGAACCTGGCGGTCGACAACCTGATCGCGGCGCTGGGCTGCGGGCCGCAGGCCGGTCGCCCGCCGACCCCGCTCAATCCGCAGGTGCTGGCGGCGGCGCGTCCTGCCGGCTGAGCGGCTTCAGGCCAGGGCGTGCCGGATCACCCGCCGGGACACCAGCGGGCCGAGCTCTTCGAGCGTGCTGGCCTTGGACACGATGTCGCGGACGCCGCAGCGCAAGAGTTCGGCGCGCTGTTCGTCGGTCAGGTGGCCCGAGCTGATGACGACCGGCAGGCCCGGGCGGATCTGCGCCACCTCGCGCACCACGTCGAGCCCCGAGACATCGGGCATGTTGAAGTCGCTGACCACCAGGTCGTAGGCGTGCGGCTGCGCTCGCAGCGCGTCGAGCGCGGTCCGTGCATCGACCTGCGCCGTGACCCGGTAGCCCAGGCGCAGCAGCAGCCGCTCGACCAGCAGCAGCATCACCGGGTCGTCGTCGATGTAGAGCACGTGCTGGCCGTCGCCCTGCACCTGGCGCTGCAGGGGCGCGAGGCCGCCCCACTCCGACGGCGGCGGCAGGGCCTGCGCCTGCATGTGCGGCAGGTACAGATGGAACGTGCTGCCGAAGTCCGGCGCGCTGTCGACCGTGATCGCGCCGTGGTGCGCCGCGACGATGCCGTGCACGACCGACAGGCCGAGCCCGGTCCCCTGGCCGACCGGCTTGGTGGTGAAGAACGGCTCGAAGATGCGCGCCCGGGTCTCGGCATTCATGCCGCAGCCGCTGTCCGTGACCCACAGGTGCGCGTAGTGCCCGGGCGCCAGCCCGCCCGGGCGCGGGCCGGCGTCGGACGCCAGTTCCACCGCCGCGAGCCCGACCACGATCCGGCCTGCGCGCCCCTGCAGCGCATGCCACGCGTTGGTGCACAGGTTCATCAGCACCTGCTGCATGTGGGTCGCGTTGGCCAGCACGTTGAGCCGTGCCGGCGTGAGCTGCGACTCGAGGCTGACGCCGGCCGGCAGCGTGGCCCGCATCAGCGCCAGCGTCTCCTCGACCAGTGGCCCGAGCGGGCGGTTGATGAGTTCTTGCGGCTGGCGCCGGCCGAAAGCGAGGATCTGCTGCACCAGTGTGCGGGCTCGCACCGCCGACTTGTTGATCTGCTCGAGGCTGCGCAGCGACGCGTGAGCGGGGCCGACTTCTTCGCGCGCGAGCGCCAGGTTGCCGAGGATCGCGCCGAGGATGTTGTTGAAGTCGTGCGCGATGCCGGCCGCCAGGGTGCCGATCGCCTCCATCTTCTGCGACTCGCGCAACTGGGCTTCGAGCCCGGCCTGGGTCGCCTCGGCCAACTTGCGCTCGGTGATGTCGCGGTTGGTGCCCACCATGCGCACCGCACGTCCGTGGGCATCGCGTTCGACCACCCGGCCGACGCTCAGGTTCCAGAGCCAGCTGCCATCGAGCTTGCGCACGCTGTGCTCGACCCGGTAGGTGCTGTTCGGATCCTTCAGGACCGCGTGCACGGCGGCCAGCAGCGGCTTGCGCTCGCTCTCGGGCACGCCCTGGGTCAGTTCGGCGAAGGTCGTGAGGGTCACCTGCGCCGGGCCGCCGAGCCACTGCGACCACGACTCGGAAAGGTAGATCTTGCCGCTGGCGACGTCGAAGTCCCACAAGCACAGGCTCGACGCGTCGAGCGCGCGCTGCAGCCGCTCCTCGCTGGCGCGCAGCGCCTGCGCGACCCGCTCGCGGGTGCTGATGTCGCGCAGGAAGCCGGCGAACTGGTGCTCGCCCTCGTGCTCGACGTGGCTGAACGCGACCTCGAGCGGAATCCGGCGGCCGTCGCGGTGCAGCCCGGTCATGACGATGCGGCGAGCGTTGAGCTCCGACGCGCCGCTGCTCACCTGGCGTGCCATCTGCTGGCGATGCGTCTGCCGGTCCGCTTCGGGATGGAGCAACCCGACGTCGGCGCCGATCAGCTCGTCGGCGGCGTGGCCGAACAGCGCTTGCACCGCCGCGTTGGCGTAGCGTATGCGCAGGTGCTCGTCGAACACCACGATCGCGTCGGGCGCGGTCTGCCACAACAGGCGAAAGCGCTGTTCGCTGGCGCGCAACGCGGCCGCGGCAACCGCCTGGCGGCGCAGCAACGCGAAGCTGAGACTCAGCGCGGCCGCCACCAGCGCGATGGCGAGCACCAGCGTGCCCCACTGGACCAGCCGTTGCGCGCTGCGCGAGGCCGCACCCATGGTGGCCGAAAAGCGTTGCTCGAGCAGCGTCAGCCGGTCGTTCACATCGGCCATCTCGACCAGCAGCACGCGCATCGGCGCGGCGTCCGCGCTGCCCGAGGCGATGCGGCGATGCAGGCGCTCGCCGAGTTGGTTCAGGGCCTCCAGTTCGGCGTCCGCCTCGGCCCATATCGCGATCGCATCGGCCATGAAGGGGACGTGTCGAAAGGTCCGGAACAGCCAGATCATGGCGTCGATATCGTCTGGGTGATTGCCGCCCTGCAGCAATCCGATGCGGGCGAGTGCCAGGTCGGGCGCCGGCCGGTCGAGCTCGGTCCGCGCCAGCCGGTCGCCCAGCGGCACGGCGATCGCCTCGGCGAAGCGCGCGTGGTCGACCGGGCGACGCGACTCGGCGTAGTGGGCCAGGTGGTACACGGCGTCCTTCTGGCCTTTCGACCACAGGCTCTCGCCGCCGACGTAGGCGCGCACCGCCGAAAGGACCTGCGCGCTGGCCAGCCCGAGCGTGGCGAGCAAGGCCACGACGATCACGAACGGACCGATGACGAGCCAACGAAAACGTGTGCTGGACTGCTGTGCATTCACGTGTTTCGAGATCTCCGCAATGGCTCACCGACCGTTGCCGATTGTCGGGCGATGCGCGCGTGCGACGCGAACGAGAGACGTCGCCAGCGTGACGTCCTACCATTCACGCTGCGCCTGAAGCCGAGCAGGCGTGCCGTTGCAAGGAGCACCCCATGCTGACCGAACCCCAGCTGAGCCGGATCATGCCCAACCTGGCGCCGGCCAAATGCCAGGCCTACCTGCCGCACCTCAACCAGGCGATGCGCGAGCACGGGATCGACACCCTGCTGCGCAGCGCCGCCTTCGTCGCGCAGCTGGCCCACGAGTCGGGCGAGTTCCGCTACATGGAGGAACTGTGGGGCCCGACCCCGGCGCAGCGGCGCTACGAGCCGGCGTGCGATCTGGCATCACGCCTGGGCAATCGCGAAGCCGGCGACGGCCGGCGCTACAAGGGTCGCGGCCCGATCCAGATCACCGGGCGCTACAACTACCAGAAGTACGGCAGCCTGCTCGGCATCGACCTGGTCGGTGCGCCCGAGCAGGCCGCGACGCCGGCGATCGCCTTCGCCACCGCGGGCCTCTACTGGCGCAGCAACGGGCTCAACGCGCTGGCCGACGGGCGGCAGTTCGAGACCATCACGCGGCGCATCAACGGCGGCGTCAACGGCCTCGCCGATCGCCAGCGGTACTACGCGCGTGCGCTGTCGGTGCTGGGCGAGGGTTATGTCGCCGACCCACCGGTCGCGACGCCGCGGGGCGCACCGCGATGGGCGGAGTTGGAGCCGCTCGCGCGCGGCAGCGAGGCCATCGTCGAGCTGTACGGCGAACTGAAACCGGCGCGGCGCCGGGCCGCACCCGCGAAGGCGCCGCCCCGAGCGGCCGCGAGGCCCGCGACGACACGCAGGGTCGCGCCGAAGAAGGCGACGGGTAAGAAGGCGACGGTGAAGAAGCCTGCGATCGAGCCGGTCGCCGCCAAGAAGTCCACCGCCAAGAAGTCCGCTGTGAAGAAAGCCGTCGTCAAGAAGTCCACCGCCAAGAAGGCGGTCATCAAGAAGACAGCCCGCGAGACCGCGTCCGGCAGCCGCGCCGTGGGCGCCAAGTCGACCCGATGACGAGCGCGTGCGGCGGGTCGATCCGCCGGGCCTGGGCACGCGCCGCGTTGCTGCTGGCGCTGGTGTTCGCCGCCTCGGCAACGCTGGCGGCGGATCGCCTGGTGGTCGGCTCCAAGCGCTTCACCGAGTCCTATGTCCTCGGCGAAATCGTGCGCCAGACGCTGCAGGCCCAGGGCATCGCGGCCGAGCACAAGCAGGGTCTCGGCAATACCGGCGTGCTCGAGCAGGCGCTGGCCAGCGGCAGCGTCGATCTGTATCCCGAGTACACCGGCACCATCGTGCGCGAACTGCTCAAGCGCGAAGGCAACCCGGGCCTGGACCAACTCAATGTCTGGCTCGCGCCGCGCGGCCTCAAGGCCGCGATACCGCTGGGCTTCAACAACACCTATGCGCTGGCGATGTCCGAGGCGACCGCGCAGCGCCTGGGCATCGCGCGCATCTCCGACCTGTCGAAAGTGCAGGCGCAGGGTCTGCGCTACGGGCTCTCGCATGAATTCCTGGCGCGCGCCGACGGCTGGCCGGCGCTGAAGGCCGCTTACGGCCTCGATGCCGCGACGCCGGCCGGTCTCGACCACGGCCTGGCCTACGACGCTGTGAAGGACGGCCGGGTCGACCTGATCGACATCTATTCGACCGACGCCAAGGTCGGCCGCTATGGATTGCGCGTGCTGGTCGACGACCGCCAGTTCTTTCCCAAGTACGACGCGGTGCTGCTGATGCGGGCCGGCGTCGACCCGGCGCCGCTGCGCGGGCTCGAGGGCCGCATCGACGCCAAGACCATGATCGGATTGAACGCGCAGGCCGAACTCGACGGCCTCGGCTTCGACGTCGTGGCGCAGCGCTTCCTGGCCGGCACCGGTTCATCGACAGACGCGGTGCGGGCGAGCTTCCTGCAGCGCCTGTTCGCGCCCGACTTCGGGCGCCTCGCGATGCAGCACCTGGTGCTGGTCTTCGGCTCGCTGCTGGCCGCGGTCGCGGTCGGGGTGCCGCTCGGCATCGCGGCCTGGCGCTGGCCGCGCCTGGCGGCCTGGCTGCTCGGTGCGGTGGCGGTGCTGCAGACCGTGCCCTCGCTCGCGCTGCTCGCCTTTCTGATCGCCCTGGTGGGTGGGATCGGGCTGTTGCCTGCATTGCTCGCACTCTTCCTGTATGCACTGCTGCCGATCGTGCGCAACACCCACACCGGCCTGTCCGAAGTGCCGGGCGAGATGGCGCAGGCGGCGCGTGCACTCGGCCTGTCGTCGCGCCAGACGCTGCGCCTGGTGCAACTGCCGTTGGCCGCGCCGTTGGTCATGGCCGGCATCAAGACCGCAGCGGTGATCAATGTCGGCACCGCGACACTCGCGGCGTTTGTCGGGGCCGGCGGCTTCGGCGAGCGCATCGTGGCCGGGCTGGCCGTCAACGACACCGCGACGATGATCGCCGGCGCTTTGCCGGCCGCGCTGCTCGCGCTGGTCGTGCAGGAAGTGTTCGAGCGGATAGAGCGTCATTTGCGGCGCGGCCGCTGAATCGAATGGCTCACTCCATTCGACCGAATGGCGGTCGAATTGGCGACGCAGTGCGGTCTCAGTGAAACAGGCGTTAAAGTCGGGGCTGGGAGCAGCACGGCACACAGAGGCAAAACGGCCCGGTGCCCGAGTGCCGCCATACGCGCACTAACCGATCAAAGACAAAATGGCCAAGACCCTGACCCAGATCCAAAAGCAGATCGCCACATTGCAGAAGCAGGCCGATGTACTGAAGGCGAAAGATTTCGCCGGCGTGGTCCAGCGCATCAAGGAGGCGATCACGTATTACGGCATCACGACCGCCGATGTCTTCGGCAGCGGTCCGGCCCGCCGGGCCAAGAAGGCCGGTGCGCCGCGCGGGGCCCGCAAGACCGCCAAGCGCAAGGGCGCGCTGCCGCCCAAGTTCCGCGACGAGGGTGGCCAAACCTGGTCCGGCCACGGCAAGCGGCCGAACTGGTACAAGTCCGCGCTCGCCAGCGGCAAGACGCCCGAGGACATGCTGGTGAAGTGAGTGGTGAGTGGTGAGTGGTGCGCGGCCTGCGCCGTTCGGCGGCCCCGTGATGCGCGGCAGGCCCGCGCCGGCCGAGGCGACCGACTCCGCAGTGCGCGGCGCGAGAGGATGACCATCATGACGACCGCAAGGCTGCCCTTCGGCGACGACTGCCGTGCAGGATGTGCCGGGTTCGCGCCAGCGGCCTGCTGCGGTGCCGACTGCACCCGCCGTCACCCTCGCGCATCCGGGCCGATGCGGCGGGTTCGTGCCAGCGTATTCCGCGGCCTGCTGATGGTCGCGATCTGCCTCGCCGGCTTGCCATTGGCAGCATCGGCACGTCCGGCGGCACCGGCCAGCGCGGCGGCGCCGACGCTGCCGCCGGCGCGCGAGGCGGAGCGTGCGACCAGCCACAACCTGCACCTCTTCGGCGGCAGTGTGCGCACCGACGGCGCGGTCGACGGCGACTTCACCGGCTTCGGCGGTCGCGTGTCAGTCGACCATCCGATCGGGGTCGACGCCACGCTGGCGGGCGGTTCGGTCGAGATCAACGCACCCGTCGGCGACGATCTGCGCGTCGCCGGCGGCAGCGTCACCATTTCGGCCCCCGTCGGCGGCGAGTTGTACGGCGCGGCCGGCAATCTGCGACTGGCATCCACAGGCCGCGTCGCGGGCGATGCGGCGCTGGCGGCGGGCAGCCTCGCCATCGACGGCACGATCGGCGGCAGCTTGCGCGCGGCGGCCCAGAGCATCGTCATCAACGGCGAAGTCGTCGGCGATGTGCGGCTGACGGCCGAACGCATCGCGCTCGGGCCGAAGGCCCGCATTGGCGGTGCGTTCAGCTATCGCTCGCAGGAACCCCTGAACCTCGCCGAAGGCGCCGTGATCGGCGGTGCGGTGAGTGCCGAGCCGGCCAAGGCACGCCGGCCGCACGAGCGCGAGCGCGGGCTGTCCGACGAGGCTCGGCATCGGCGGGGCTGGCTACCGCTGGGCATCGGCTCGGTCTTCGGCTATGTCGTGCTGCTGGCGGTTGCCGCGGTGCTCGTCTGGTTGATGCCGCGTTTTTCGGCGCGCGCCACCGAGGCCGTC
>JBDSZM010000035.1:0-35367 GCA_039925165.1 Burkholderiaceae bacterium | reverse complement strand
CCCGGCCAGATGAAGCTGGCCGCCGCCTGTGCCGAAGCGGCTCGGATCCGGGCGCTTGCGCGCGACGGGGTGGACTGGCCCGCGCAGGAGGAAGCGCGACTGCGGGCGGCAGTGGCCGCGCGCGAGCAGGCACAACGGCAAGACGGACTAACGCTGGCGAAGGCACTTCGTGAGTACGTCGAGAAGAAGCGGCGCGCGAAGGGAGGCCCAGCCGGCACCCCCGCTGCCTGTACGTTCCAGGCGACGCGTACAGCGCGGCAGCATCGCGCCGGCAGCCGCGACGCGTCGTCGCCTTTCGCGCGAAGCGCAGGCTCCTTCGATCGAAGACACCGGTTCACAACTCATATCCGAACGAGGATAGGACCGCGCGGCCGGCTGGCCTGGCGCTATGCGGCAGGGCACCCGAGGTCGGCGCTTCGGTCAAGCTGATGCAGTTTGCGCTGCCCCAGGCCGTGCTGCGCTGGAGCCTGTTGCCGGCCTGTGCCGACCCCGGCGTGGCCACCGACGAACTCGTCACCCGTTACCCCGACATGATGCTGGCGCGGCAGGTGTGCAGCGCGCTCATCGCGCGCATGCAGCAGTTGGTGCTGCAGGACCCGGAGCCGATGCTGCCGCAGATCACCGCGCCCACGCTGCTGCTGTGGGGTGAGCAGGACCGCATGATCCCGGTGGCCAACGCCCAGGACTACCTGCGTGCTCTGGCGCGGGCGCCGCTGGTGCTGCTGCAGGGCGTGGGGCACGTGCCGCAGGAAGAAGCGCGGCGGCAGGGTTGAAGGCAGTGCAGGCCTTTCTGGCCGACGAGGGCTACCGGCGACCGCGACCGCGACCACCGCGACAGCTGCGGCCATCGCCGATCAAGAGCGCAGTGCCTCAACGGACCAGGAACTTTTCGGCGTACAGGCCGCGCGCCCGGTTCATGTGTGTCTTGGTCAGTGCATCGAGTTGCGGGCGGTCGCAGCCACGCAAGGCCGCCGCCATGGCCGCGTGCTCGGCGCAGGCAAGCTGCTGCGCCTGCGGATCGGCAATGCCGTAGGCGCGCGCAGGAAAGCTGATCCAGTCGTGCAGTCGGATGGACTCTTCGAGGTACGGGTTGTCGCACAGGCCGAAAAGCAGGCGGTGAAAACGCATGTTCGCGCGATGGATGGCGATCAGGTCGCCCGTCGCCACCGCCTCGGCGTGGGCTTGAGCGGCTTGGTCCACCGCCGCCAGCCGCTCGGGCGCCAGGGGCAACCCCATGCCCGCCACGGCGGCGCCATGCAACACGGCGCGAAAGTCGTACAGCGCCTGCAGGCTGCTGGCGTCGAAGCGCCGGATGTGCGCGCCGAGATGGGGGGGTTTGACGACCACGCCCAGGCGCTGCAACTCGGTCAGCGCGGCGCGCACCACATGGCGCTTGGCGTCGTAATCGTCCATCAGGTGGTCTTCGATCAGACGATGGCGAGGCAGGATGCGGCCGCGAATGATGTCGGTCTCGATGGCCGCGATGACCGCAGCCACCTGCGCGGGCAGCAAGGCGTGTGGGAACGCGCCGGTTGTGGCGCCTGAAGTCTTGGAAGAACTCATGGAATGGGCGGCGGCTGAATTGTGCGCGCTGGCCTGCGGCGGCCTCTGCCGACCCTAGCCTTATCGATAGTTCTATCGCCGATCTTGGCGACAACGTGCTCGTTGCGATTCGTCAAGGTGCTGCCTAGACTGCCGCACACTTTTGACCCCAGGACCCTTCATGACTCCGTCCGGCACCGCCCAGGAAATCGTCAGCACCAACCCCGCCACGGGCGCTGAAATTGCCCGCGTCGCGGTGACCTCACTTGCCGAACTGGACGCCATGGTCGGGCGTGCCTGGCAGGCGTTCACGCACTCCGGCTGGAAGTCGATGCTGCCGCACAAGCGCGCGCTGGTGCTGCATGCCGTCGCCGACGGTCTGCTGGCCGAAAAGGAATCGCTTGCGCGGTTGCAGATGCAGGACAACGGCAAGCCGCTGGGCGAATGCCGTGGCATGGTGGACTCGGCCGTCGGCACCTTCCGCTACTACGCCGGTGTGTGCGAAACCATCGAAGGCGAGGTCACGCCCTCGCGCGGCGACTACGTGTCGATGACGGTGCTGGAACCGTTCGGCGTGGTGGCTGCGATCACGCCGTGGAATTCACCCATCATGAACGACGCCACCAAGGTCGCCCCCGCGCTGGCGGCCGGCAATGCGGTGCTGCTCAAGCCTTCGGAAGACTCGCCGCTGCTGGCACCCGAGTTGGCCCGCATCGCGCTGGCCGCCGGCCTGCCCAAGGACCTGCTTCAGGTGGTGCAGGGGCGCGGCGCCGACGTCGGCGCAGCCCTGGTGGCCCACCCCGGCGTGCGCATGATCTCGTTCACTGGCGGCACCGCTTCGGGCCGCGCCATCGCCCGCGTGGCGGGTGATCGGCTTGTGCCTGCGGCGCTGGAACTGGGCGGCAAGTCGCCCCATGTGGTGTTCGCCGATGCCAACTTGGAACACGCCGTGGCCGCCGTGGTGGCGGGCATCTTCGGCTCTGCCGGTCAATCCTGCGTCGCCGGCTCGCGTCTGTTCATCGAGTCCGGCATCTACGACCAGGTGTTGACCGCCGTGGTGGCGCGGGCCCGCAGCCTGCGCGTGGATCTGCCCGATGCCGACGGGGTGGAGGTGGGCCCGCTGGCTTCGTTCCACCACCGCGCACGCGTGGCCGCGTTCGTCGACCGCGCACGCGCCGAAGGCGGCCGCGTGCTGTGCGGTGGCGCAGCGCCCACGGGCGGCGTCTACGACCGGGGCGCTTTCTACCTGCCCACGGTGATCGACGGCCTGGCGCCGCAAGCCCTGTCGTGCCAGGAAGAGGCCTTCGGCCCGGTGCTGGTGGTGCTGCCCTTCACCGATGAAGCCGACCTGATCGCGCAGGCCAACGGCACCGCGTTCGGTCTGGCCTGCGGCATCTGGACCGAGAGCTTCAAGCGCGCCTGGCGCATCGGCCGCGCGCTGGAGGCCGGCTCGGTGTGGATCAACACCTACAAGCAGTCAGTCGTCAGCACGCCGTTCGGCGGCTTCAAGAGCAGCGGCATCGGCCGCGAAAAGGGCATCGACGGGCTGCGCATGTACGCGCAGGTCAAGAGCCTGTACTTCGGCCTGCACGAGCAGCCCCTGGCCGTCGCCAAGTAGCCCACCACCGGACGCGGCCCGCGCGCCATCGGCGGCGCCGTCCGCGCCCGGCTTTGCAAAGCCCACCCGCACTCAGGAAACACCATGAGCAAACCGAAAAGAGTCGCCATCTACGGTCTCGGCAACATGGGCTTTCCGCTGGCCCAGCGCATTGCCAGCCAGTTCCCGACCCAGGTCTTCGACCCGGATGAAGGCGCCCTGCAGCGCGCCAGCGCCGACTTTGGCGCGACGCGCATCGAAGCGCCCGCCGACCTCATCGACACCCACGTCGTCGTGCTGTGCCTGCCCAACCCGGCCATCTCGCAAGCCGTGCTCGCGCAGATCGCGCCGCACCTGCCCGAGGGCAGCGTGGTGCTGGAAACCAGCACCGTGAACCCCGAGCACATCCACGCCGCGCAACGCGTGCTGGCGCCCTACGGCATCGACCTCGTCGACACGTCGATCATGGCCGGCGTGAGCCAGATGGCCGCGGGCAGCGCGTCCTTGGCCCTGGGCGGGTCACCCGAAGCGATCCGCCGTGCCCAGCCCGTGCTGGACGCCATCGCCGCCAAGCAGATCTACTTCGGCGCCAGCGGCGCGGGCGCGGCCGCCAAGGTCATCAACAACGCGGTCGCGCATGCGGTGATGGTCGTCGTCGCCGAAGCCGGCGCGCTGGCCACAGCCAGTGGCGTGAGCTGCGACAAGCTCATCGCGCTGCTGTCCGACAAGCACATGGGCCTGCATCGCCCGCTGACCTACCGGTATGCCGAACGCATCGTGCAAGGTGACTACGCCGGCGGCATGCCGCTGGACGCGGCGCGCAAGGACTCGGTGCTGGCGCTGCAACTTGCGCAGACCCTGGGCGTGCCGCTGTTCGCTATCCAGGGCTCGCACAGCGTGTACGACATGGCCGCCGCCGCAGGCTACGGCCGCGACGACTACGCCGCCGTGGCCAAACTCTGGGTTGATTGGGGATGCCCCACCGTGCCGGCCCGCGCCAAATGATTCCCGCGACAACCCTAGATTCAACAGGAGACAACATGAACCGCCATTCGAAGCTGCTTTCCGGCACACGCCGCAGCCTTGTCCTCGCGCTGGGCGCGCTCACGCTGGCCAGCGCGCCGGCCCTGGCCGCATGGCCCGAACGCCCGATCGAAATCGTGGTCGGCTTCGCCCCTGGTGGCGGCACCGACATCACGGCGCGCAGCCTGGGCGTTTTCCTGGGCAAGCAACTGGGTACCTCGGTGGTGGTGGTCAACAAGCCCGGCGCATCGGGCGAACTGGGCCTGAGCTATGTCGCCAAGGCGGCGCCTGACGGCTACGTGCTGGGCATGACCAACATGCCTGGCCTGGTGACCCTGCCCATCGAGCGCCGCACCCAGTTCAAGGGCAGCGACTTCGTCTACATCGCCAACCTGGTGCGAGATCCCAGCGCCTTCAGCGTGCTGCCCAGCAGCAAGTACAAGAAGCTGGCCGATCTGGTTGCCGATGCCAAGGCCAACCCGGGCCAGCTCAGCTACGGATCCACCGGCACCGGCACCGACGACCACCTGGCGATGGTGCTGTTCGAACGCCTGACCGGCACGCAACTGAACCACGTGCCCTTCAACGGCGCCGGCCCGCTGCGCAACGCGGTGTTGGGCGGCCACATCGTCATCGCCGGCATGAACCTGGGTGAAGTCATGCCTATGGGCAACAAGATGCACGTGCTGGCGCAGGCCAGCGCCGGGCGCTCGAAGCTGGCACCCGATGTGCCCGACTTCACCGAGCAGGGCGTGAACCTGGTGTTCAGCTCCGAGCGCGGCATCGTGGCGCCGGTGGGCCTGCCTGCCGACGTGCAGCGCCGCCTGACCGAGGCCCTGCGAGCCGTGGCGGCCGACCCCGAGTTCCAGAAGCAGATGACGCTGCAGTTCACCGAGATGGATTACCTGGAAGGCGCCGCCTGGAAGACCCGCCTGGACAAGGCCACGGCCGAGTTCAACACGTTGTGGAAAGCCAAGCCCTGGTCGGACAACGCGAAGTAAGTGTCGCCCAGCGAGACGCCGTCGGCAAGCGCCCGGCCCTCAGTGCGGGCAGCGCCTGCCGACGGTGCCTAACGATCAACCCGGTGGCGCGCTGCGCTCGCGCGGCGCGGCCTTGGCGGGGGGTGCCGTCTTCTTCGCCGCCACGGCCTTGCGCCGGTGCCGCCTTCTTCTCTGCCGCAACCGATGGCGCGGCCGATGGTGTCGTTCTCGAAGCGGCCTTCCAGCACCAGCACGATGGTCTTGGCCAGGCAGGCGCAGACCACACCGGGCGGCAGCCCGATGTTCTTCACCTTCACCTTGCCGGTTGGCTGGATTTCGCCCGACTCGATGACCAGCACGTCGGGCCGCTTGGCCACTTCATCGGCCGGCAGGTCCAGCGGCCGCGCCACGTCGGTGATGACGCAGCCGGGCTTGGCCTTCATGATGTCCAGCACCAATGGGAGAAGGTGGGCGAGATCTACCAGCTGGGACTGAAGAAGCACGGCATGAAGCAGGCCGCGATCTCGGGCGCCGACCGCATCATCACCGAGGCCGACATCCGGCGCGTGCGCAAGCTGGCGCTGGCGGCGCGGGCCGAGGCGGCGGCGGAAGTGGCGCCCCGGCGCAGGGCAGCGGCCACCAAGGCCACTGCAGCTAAGCCAACTTTCATGAAGCCCAGGACCGTGAAGCCGCCGCCCCGCGCCCGGCCGCGCCCAAGCGGCACGTGGCGACCAAGGTGGGCGAATCGACAGCGGTATCGCCACTGCGCCCAACTGGTACAGCGCCATGTGGGCGATGGCCGTCTCCGGGCGCTGCGGCATCACCACCGCCACCCGCTGCCCGCGCTGCAAACCCAGCCGGCGCAGTGCGTGGTTCAGGCGGTCGGCTTGCGTTTGCAATTCGCCGTAGCGCAGCGTGCCGACGCTGCCGATGCCGTCCTCCCAGACGATGGCCACCTGTGCCCATCGGCGCCGAGCGACCCAGCGCAAGGTGTTCGACGCTGCGCTGACAGCTCTCAGCCTGGCTTGTTTGTGGCGCGTGCCGCCACGCTGCTCCCACCTGGCAGCTCTGTCGCAACGCCTCTGTAGGAACTGCCGGCAGCTGCGACTGGGTTCAATGCCATTCGCCAGAAAGCCGGGGGCTGCATCGCGCGTTCATGTCGAGCCGTATTCCAGGGTTCGAGCCATCGCCGCCAGGCGCGGGCCGAGATCCCCCACTAGTTGCCCCGGTTTCATCTGGAATGACTGGACCACGCAGTTGACCACGACGATTTCGGCATTCGAAGACCGACGCAGAGGCACTGCCACTGCATGGGTCTCCCGACGCAAGTCGCCGTAGGACACACAAAAGCGCAGTTCGGCGAAAGACGCCAGGCTCTGTTGTGCGGCATGTGCATGGCGGGCCCACTGTTCGGGTGTCTTGACGCGAATTTCGTTCAGCAGAGCGCGCTGTTCTTCCGGCGTGCAGGCGCACAGATAGGCCCGCCCGATCGCCGAAGCAATAATCGGATGGGACATGCCGATGTCGGCCATGCGTGAGGAAAACACGAAGCGGCTGCGGCTGGTTTCGATGTACACGATGTCCAAACGGTCCCGGATTCCCAGGGACACGGAGCCCTGCGCATAGTCCGCAAGGTCGCTCATCAAGGGCCGGGCGGCCTGCCGGGCGCCGATCGTCGCCAGCATCGGGTAGCCGAGCGACAGCACCGCCGAGCCCAGTCGGTAGCGCCGTGTGCGCGGTTCCAGCTTCAGGTAGCCCAGCATCGTCAATGTGTACGTGAAGCGCGAAATCGTCGCCTTCGACAAGCCGGTCAGTGCGGCCAGTTCGCCGTTGGCCAGCGTCGGCTCGTCCGGCGTGAAGCACCGAAGAATATTCAGCCCGCGGGCCAGCGTGGTTGCGAACTGGCGGTCGTTGCTCTGGCTGTCTGGGCTGGCTTCGTGCAACGCGTGGTGGTCAGGCATGGCGATCCGATTCTGCATAGTCGAACATATTTCTGCACATCCTACCCGCCGCTTCGCGCCGAGCGGGTGTTGGCCGATCCTTCGGTTTGAACCAGGCGCATGGGCCCAACCCGGAATCGGGCACGGCTACCACTCTGTGCAACGCGCCTCGTCGTGAAGGACACAAGCCAATGAGAATTTCATGCTGAGCCGCGAAGACAACGAAGCGCTGACCCGGACCGGCGAACACACGCCGATGGGCAAGCTATTCCGCTGCTACTGGATGCCCGCGTTGCTGTCGGCCGAAGTGGCCGAGCCGGACGGCCCGCCCAAGCGCTTGCAGCTGCTGGGTGAAAAGCTGCTGGCGTTCCGCGACACCGACGGCCGTGTGGGCCTGGTCGACCCGGTGTGTCCGCACCGCGGCGCAGATCTCTACCTGGGCCGCAACGAACAATGCGGCTTGCGCTGCGTCTTTCACGGGCTGAAGTTCGACGTCAACGGGCATTGCGTGGACATTCCAATCGCGCCGGCGGGCACCAACAAGGACCGCATGCGCATCAAGGCCTACCCGACGCGCGAATGGGGCGGCATCGTGTGGGCCTGGATGGGGCCGGCCGACCAGGTGCGGGAACTGCCGCAGATGGAGTTCGCACAGGTGCCGGAGTCGCACCGCTACGTGTCCAAAAAGTGGCAGGACTGCAACTGGATGCAATGCGTGGAAGGCGCCATCGACACGGCGCATTTCTCGTTCCTGCACATGGTGCTGGAGCAGGACAGCGAAGCCGCATTGAAGCTGCTCAGCCATGCCGCGATCGGCGCACAGGGCCAACGCAACGACCGCATCCGCTGGGTGCGCGACGACCCCATGCCGCGTTTCGAGGTAAATGCCACCGACGTGGGGCTGACGATCGGCGGCGCGCGCCGCGCCGACGACGAAGAGCGCTACTGGCGCATTGCGCAGTTCCTGATGCCCAACCACGCACTGGTGCCCAGCGCCTTCCCCGGTGAGAACTACCACGGCCAGACCTGGGTGCCCTTCAGCGACGAGAACTGCTGGATCTACACCTACACCTGGAACCCCGACAGGCCGCTGACGGAAGCCGAGCGCGAAGCCTGCCGCCACGGCCATACCGTGCACGCCGAGGTCGACGAACACTACGTCCCGCTGCGCACGAAAGGCAACGAATACGGGCTCGATCGAACGGTGCAGAAGCACAGCAGCTTTACCGGCATCCATGGGGTGTCGGAGCAGGACGCAGCCGTCCAGGACGGACAGGGTCCCATCGTCGACCGCAGCCGCGAGCACCTTTTCGCCACCGACATCGGTGTCGTCAAGACACGGCAGTTGCTGCTGGGTTGCGCCCGGGCGCTGGAACGCGACGGCACCGCGCCACTGGGCGCCGAACACCCTGAGCGCTATGCGCTGCGTTCGGGCGGCTGGGTCGCTGCCGGAGACACGAAGCTGGCCGACGTGATGGTCGAACGCTTTGGAGACGCCGCAGGTTATGTCGGGCAGAAGTGACGCCATGACATTGACGTTGATGCACCCCTCGGGCTTCAAGGCACGGCTGCTGGCGAACACCCCGCAATGGGGTCTGTTCTGCTGTTCGTACAGCCTGCAGATCGTGGAAGCGCTGCGGCCGAGCGGCTTCGACTTCCTGATCTTCGACGCCGAGCACACGCCGGGCTCGTTGCCGCTGCTGCATGCGCAGCTGGTGGCGCTGGCCGGCAGCAGCACCGAGGCCATCGTGCGCGTGCCGGAGATCAGCCTGGCCGCCTTCAAGCTGTACCTGGATCTGGGCGTCACCGGGCTGATGGTGCCGAACGTCGACAGTGCCGAGCAGGCCCGCACGGCCGTCAGCTACACCCGCTTCCCCCCCGAAGGGCGACGCGGCATGGCCGGCAGCGTGCGTGCCACCGACTACGGCCGCCATCCAGGCCAGCTGCAACAGACCATCGAACGTGTCAGCGTGCTCATTCAGGTGGAGTCGCGCGCAGGCTTGGACAGCGTTGACGAAATCGCCGCGGTCGACGGCGTCGATGCGGTCTTCCTGGGTCCGAACGACCTTGCCGCAGACCTGGGCCACCTCGGACAGCCGGCGCACCCGCAGGTCGTCGGCCTGCTGAAGGACGCTCTGCGGCGCATCCGCCGCGCAGGCAAGGCGGCGGGCGTGCTCTGCAGCGAAGCGGACGCGGGCACGTATGCCGCGGCCGGTGCCAGCGTGCTGGCGCTCGGGTCCGACCTGGGCCTGCTGGTCCGTGCCGCCGACACGCTCGCGACCAGGTGCCGTGCGAACCCGGCCACATCCCCTGTTTCACAGAAAGCACCTACCCCCTGATGAACATGACGACTCCACCCCTGGCGCCCGCCGACATCGAGCACGCGCTGCTGCTGCTCGGGCGCATGCACCGCATCCGCCTGCTGGAAGAAAAGATCACCGAACTGCGCAAGGCGCAGACGATCCAGGGCTCGATCCACCTGTGCAACGGGCAGGAGGCGATCTACGTCGGCGCGTGCGAGGCGCTGCAGCCGCAGGACCGTGTCTTTTCCACCTACCGGGGCCACGGCTGGGCCTTGGCCTGCGGCGTGCCGCCCGAAGGCGTAATGGCCGAGCTGCTGGGCCGCGAAAGCGGTGTGTGCAGGGGCCGCGGCGGTTCTGCCTATTTCAGCGCGCCTGACTGGGGCTTCTATGGCGAGAACTCGATCGTCGGCGCCGGTGCGCCGATCGCCTGCGGTGCCGCGCTGGCCAGCCAGCTGGCTGGCGACGGCAGCATCGCGCTGACCGCCTTCGGCGACGGCGCCATGAACCAAGGCGCCGTGGCCGAAGCTCTGAATTTCGCCGCCTACCGCAAGCTGCCGGTGCTGTTCGTCTGCGAGAACAACACCTATTCCGAGCTGACGCCGATCGCCGACATGGTCTGCGATCCCGACCTGTACAAGCGCGCCGCCGCCTACGGCATGCCGGGTGTGCGCATCGACGGCAACGACATCCACGCCGTGCGCGACTGCGTGGCCTACCACGCGGCCGCAGCGCGCCGTGGTGAGGGCCCAGCGCTGATCGAGATGACCACCCAGCGCCTGGTGGGCCACTACTACGGCGACATGCAGAGCTACCGCCCACGCGGCGAGTTGACCGAAGCCAAAGGGCGCGAGCCGATCGTCCGTCTGGCCGAACGCCTGGCCGCATCCGGCGTAGACGCTGCGCGGCTCAGCAGCGCCGAAGCCGAAGCCCGCGGTGCGATCGAAACGGCGACGCAACGTGCACTTGCTGCACCCCTTGCCGATCCCAAGCACGTGATGGAGCACCTGTATGCGTGACGAGAACACCGCCGTGAGCACGGTCGAGATGAGCTATGCCAAGGCCGTCAACGCGGCGCTGCGCCGCGCGCTTGCTGAAGACCCTAAGACCCTTCTCTACGGCGAAGACCTCGCCGCACCGGGCGGCGTGTTCGGTGTCACCAAGGACCTGCAGCGTGACTTCGGCGCGCAGCGCGTCTTCGACACGCCGATCAGCGAAACCGCGATGCTGGGTGCCGCCGTCGGCGCTGCCATGTGCGGCCTGCGGCCGATCGTCGAGATCATGTGGATCGACTTCAGCCTGGTGGCGATGGACCAGATCGTCAACCAGGCCGCCAACGTGCGTTACGTCTCCGCCGGGCGCCTGGGTGCGCCGCTGACGATCCGCACGCAGCAGGGCGCCTTGCCCGGCTCGTGCGCGCAGCACTCGCAGAACCTTGAGGCGCTGTACGCGCACGTGCCGGGGCTGCGGGTCGGCATTCCGACCACGGCTCAGGACGCCTACGACATGCTGCTGGCCGCAGTGCGCTGCGACGACCCGACGCTTGTCATCGAGAACCGCGGCCTGTACCACGGCGCGGCAGAGCCGGTGCGCATCGACGGCGCGATCCAGCCCGCCCTAGGCGCCCGAATCGTGCGTGCGGGGTCGGACCTGACGATCGTGACCTGGGGCGCGATGCTGCTGCGCGTGCTGGAAGCGGCCGCTCGACTGAAGGACGAATCCGGCGTCGACGTCGAGGTGCTGGACGCCCGCTGGATTGCGCCCTTCGACTGGGACACGCTCTACACCAGCGTGCGCAAGACCGGGCGCCTGCTGGTGGTGCACGAAGCCAATGTCACCGGCGGCTTCGGCGCCGAGATCGCTGCGCGCGTGCAGCAGGAATGCTTCGGCAGGCTGGCTGCCCCCGTGGGCCGGCTCGGGCTGCCCGACCTGCGGATGCCGTCCGCACCGCATCTGCAGGAAGCGGTCATCCCGAATGCCGACCGCATCGCCCGCGCGGCCTCCGCGCTGGCGCGGCCACGCTGAGGAAAACAGCCGGTGGTGTCCGACATGTTCTATATCGACCACGGCCAGGGCGGTGGCCCCGAGGTGCTGCGCGCCATGCGCGCCGCCAGGCCCACGCCCGCGGCTGATGAAGTCCTGATCGAAGTGGCCTATGCCGGCGTGAACCGGCCCGACTGCGCCCAGCGCATCGGCCGCTACCTGCCGCCCGCTGACGCATCGCCGGTGCTCGGCCTGGAAGTGGCGGGTCGGGTCGTCGCAGTCGGCGCCGATGTGGGCACCTGGCAGCCCGGCGACCTGGTCTGCGCACTGACCCCCGGCGGCGCCTACGCCGAATACTGCGTGGCCCCGGCTGCACATTGCCTGCCGGTGCCCGACGGCTGGTCGCTGGAGGCCGCCGCCTGCCTGCCCGAGGCGCTGTTCACGGTGTGGGACAACGTCTTCCGGCGTGCCCGGTTGCGCGCCACGGAAACCGTCTTGGTGCATGGCGGGTCGGGCGGTGTCGGCAACGCGGCCGTGCAGCTCGCACGGGCCATGGGCGCCACCGTCATCGCGACGGCAGGGTCGCAGGACAAGGCGACGCGATGCCTTGCCATCGGCGCCCACCACGCCATCGACTACCGTACCGAGGACTTCGTCGCTCGCGCCATGGACATCACCGGTGGCCGTGGTGTCGACGTTGTGAACGACATGGTGGCGGGCCCGTACATCGCGCGCGACCTGGAGGCCCTGGCACTCGACGGACGCATCGCGCTGATCGCCTTCATGGGCGGCGCACGCGCCGAAATCGACGTGCTGCCGATCCTGCGCAAGCGTGCCACCATCACCGGCAGCACGCTGCGACCGTGCAGCCGCGCACACAAGGCCGCCATCGCCGCCGACTTGCGTGCGCAGGTGTGGCCGCTGTTGCGCCAAGGTCTTTGCAAGCCCCAGGTCGAACGCGTGCTGCCGTTGGCCGCCGCGGCCGACGCGCACCGCCTGATGGAGAGCGGCGCCCACTTCGGCAAGATCGTGCTGCGCGCCGCAGCGGCAGATGCTGCGTGGGCCGAGGGCCAGCAGCCATGATCGCCCAGCCCCAAGACTTCAGCACCGTCACGCTGGAGGGAACGGTCACTTCTGTCGAATGGCAGGCCCGCGTGCAACTGGCGGCCTGCTACCGGCTTGCCGCCCACTACCGGATGAGCGACCAGATCTACACGCACATCTCGGCTCGGGTTCCCGGCACCGAACATCTGCTGCTCAATCCTTACGGCACGCTGTTCGACGAAGTGCGGGCGTCATTGCTGGTCAAGGTCGATCTGGAGGGGCAGGTGCTTCAAGACGCCACCGGGCTGGGCATCAACCGGGCCGGTTTCGTCATCCACAGCGCAATCCATGGCGCACTGGACGATGCCGGCTGCGTCATGCACACCCACACCCGCGCCGGCATTGCTGTGGCAGCGCAGCGCGGCGGGCTGCGCCCGATCAGCCAGCATGCAATGCGCTTCCACGGCGCACTGGCGTACCACGACTACGAAGGTGTCGCGCTCGACCTGGACGAGCGCGCGCGGCTGGTTGCCGACCTGGGTGCGCACCGCGCCATGATCCTGCGACACCACGGTCTGCTCACCGTCGGCCGCACGGTGCGGGAAGCCTTCGAGCGCATGTACTTCCTGGAACTGGCCTGCCAGATCCAGACCGACGCCCAGGCCATGGGCGACATGGTCGAAGCACCTGAGGCGGTCGCCCGCAAGGTTGCAGCGCAATTCAGCAACCCCGGCCGCACGCCGGTCGAGGACCGCGACTGGCCCGCCCTGCTGCGTCTGCTGGCCCGCACCGGCGCCGATTACCGCACCTGACCCCCGCCCGGTGGGCTGCACCGGCATCTTATGAACCACAAGGAATCGACATGCACTTGCTGAATTTCCTGCGCGTTGCGCTGACATCTGCCACGCTCCTGCTCTGCGGCACGGCTGCTCATGCGGACTATCCCGACAAGCCGATCAGGCTGGTGGTTCCCTACCCACCGGGTGGCGTTGCCGATACCTTGAGCCGCGTCGTCGGCGAGCGGCTGTCACAGCGCCTGGGACAAGTCGTCATCATCGACAACAAGGCCGGCGGGCGACAGATGATCGGGGCCGAGAACGTGGCCAAGGCAACCCCGGACGGCTACACGCTGCTGCTCGGCAGCGTGACGAGCCTCAGCCTCAACCCTGCCAGCGGCATCCCGATGCGCTACGACCCCGTGCGTGACCTGGCGCCGGTGTCACGGCTGTTCCATGCACCGCTGCTGCTGGTGACGCCGGCCGAGGTGCCCGCCAAGTCGGTGCAGGAACTCGTGGCCTACGTCAAGGCGCACCCAGGCAAGCTCAGCTTCGCGTCGATCGGCCCCGGCAGTTCGACCCACATCGCGGCCGAGTTGTTCAAGCAGGAGGCCAAGCTCGATCTCGCCCATGTGCCGTACAAGGGCAGCGCACCGGCACTGACCGACCTGCTGGCCGGGCGCGTGCAGATGATGTTCGACGGCGGCACGTCGTCTTTGCCCCATGTGGCCTCGGGCAAGCTCAAGCTGCTGGCCGTGACGACGCTGCAACGCTTTCCGGCCTTGCCTGACGTGCCGACGATGGCCGAATCCGGTTTTCCCGGATTCGACGTGACGGCCTGGTGGGGCATCCTGGCGCCGGCCGGAACGCCGCCGGCCATCGTCGAACGCGTGGCCAAGGAAGTGCGGGCCATCACGGAAGCGCCCGAACTGCGCGAGCAGTTCATGAAGAACGGCGTTGTGCTGCAGGCCGGTACACCCAAGGACTTCGCTGCCTACATCGAGCAGGAAACGAAACGCTGGACAAGCTTCGCCAAGAATTCCGGCATCGCGATGAACTGAGCGGGGCACTGCCATGACGACCACCCGCATCGCAGACCTCGTGGACGACCGCGTCGACGAAGGCATCTTCAGCGTGCACCGCGATGCGATGCGCGACCCGGCGGTGTTTGACGCAGAGATGCAGCACATCTTCGAAGGCAGCTGGGTCTTCGTCGGCCTGGCTTGTCAGGCGCCCAAGCCCAACGATTTTTTCACTGCTTTCGTGGGCCGCGCACCGGTCGTCGTCTCGCGTGATCGAACGGGTGCGCTGCATTGCTTCCTCAACAGCTGCCGCCACCGCGGCGCCACCGTGTTCAATGCCACGCAGGGCAACCGGCGCTACCACGCCTGCCCGTACCACGGCTGGGTCTACGACTCCGGTGGCAAGTGCGTCGATATCAAGGACCGGGACGCAGGCAGTTACGCGCCGGCCTTCGATTGCGA
Source organism: Burkholderiaceae bacterium (assembly GCA_039925165.1). Lineage (GTDB taxonomy): Bacteria > Pseudomonadota > Gammaproteobacteria > Burkholderiales > Burkholderiaceae_C > JBDSEG01. Next base: position 20,698 of record JBDSZM010000035.1, on the reverse strand, counting down.
CAACCACGACCTGGTCCCGGTGGCCCGGTTCGGCAATTACCGCGGCTTTCTGTTCGCAAGCCTTGCGCCCGACGTGCCGGCGCTCGAGGAGCACCTGGACGGCGCCGCCCGATTCCTCGACCTGGTCGTCGACCAGGGACCCGACGGGATCGAGGTGATCCCCGGTGCCGTCAGCTACGAATACGCTGGCAACTGGAAGATGCAGCTCGAAAATGCGCTGGACCTGTACCACTTCACTTCCACCCACCCGTCGTATATCGACGTGCTGCACAAGCGCGGCGAGCGCCGGGCCGCAGGAGCGGCCGAAGTGCCAGGCTCCATCTACGAAGACCTGGCGTCCCAGCAGCAGTCGGGCCGCGGCACGCTGAGCTTCCGTCACGGCCACGTCGCTTACTGGGGCGACAACCCCAAGGGGTCGGAACGACCTCTTGCCTGCGCGTTCGACGAGATCCAAAGCCGTGTCGGCGAGACGGCTGCACAGTGGATGTTGAAGGTGCGCAACCTGGTGGTGTTCCCGAATCTGCAGGTCGTGGAAAACGCGTCGCTGCAACTGCGCGTGCTGCGTCCCGTGGCGGTCGACCGCACCGAGGTCCTGACCTGGTGCATCGGGCCACGGGGCGAGCCGCTGGAGCAACGTCGTCGCCGCATCCGCCAGTACGAGGACTTCTACAACCCGAGCGGAATGGCGACCCCCGACGACACGGCCGTCTACGAAGCCTGTCAGCGTGGCCACGCGGCGCATGTGATCGAATGGCAGCAAGGTTACTCGCGTGGCATGACAGCGCGCGGCAACACCACCAGCCCGCAGGCGCAGGCGCTGGGCGTGCAGGCCGTGGATGCTGTCCAGGGCTCCTACAGTCAGGGCGACGAGACCTGCCTGCACACCGGTTACCGCGAGTGGCAGCGGCTGCTGCGCAAGGGCGCCGGCGCAGCGGCGGGCGATGCGGCATGAACGACACCGCAACGCGCCACGCCGAAGCGGCGCAACTGCTGTACGCAGAAGCGCGCGCACTCGACGAGCGGCGCTGGGACGACTGGCTGGCGATGCTGCATCCGTCCGTCGTCTACTGGGTGCCGGCGTGGACCAGCGACTTCGAAACCACGCGCGACCCCGATCGAGAGCTGTCGCTCATCTACTACGAGAGCCGGTCAGGCCTGGAAGAGCGCGTCGCCCGTGCGCGATCGGGGCGCTCGCTGGCGTCGAGCATCGCGCGCAGGACGCTGCACGCCTACACCAACGTCAGCGCCACGCCCGACGGGCCTGATGCCTTTCACTGCCATGCCGCGCTGCACTGCGACATCCACGATCTGCGCGCCCGCCGTTCGTATGCGCACTTCGGGCGAACGCTGCACCGCTTCGTGCGTGCCGATGCGCAGTCGCCATGGCGCATCGCGGCACGGCGCTGTGAACTGCTCAACGACCACATCCCCGGCATGATCGATTTCTACTGTGTCTGACATGGACGATTCCAAACCCTACGACGTCGGCGCCGTCGACGACTTTGCGTCAGGCTGCGTGGTGCAGGTTTTCGCCGGCGATTCCGCAGTGGCCCTGTACAACCTGGACGGCAGCCTGTTCGCAACCAGCGACGCCTGCACCCACGGCAGCGGCTCGCTGTCCGAAGGATCGATCTGCGGTGAAGAGATCGAGTGCGCCATGCACATGGGCCGCTTCGCGATCCGCACCGGGAAGGCGACAGGCGCGCCGTGCGTGGTGGACCTGCGCACCTTTCGGGTCCAGATCCAGGCTGGCCGGGTGCTGCTGCACGGCGGCGGAACCGCCACATGACCGCCGAAGTCGACCCGATCGTCGTCGTCGGCAGCGGCATGGCGGCGTACACGCTGGCGCGCGAGATCCGCAAGCTCGACAAGGCCGTCCCGTTGCTGATCGTGACCCGCGACGACGGCGCCTTCTATTCGAAGCCGATGCTGTCGACAGCGATCTCGGGTGGGCGCTCGGCCGCTCAACTGGTGATGCACAGTGCGTCGGCCATGGCCGCCCAACTGACGTCCACCGTGTCGGTCAGCACCGGCGTGGACGCCATCGACCCGGCGCGCTGCATCCTGCGCATCGGCGAACGAGAAGTCAGGTACCGCAAGCTGGTTCTGGCCGTCGGCGCCGACCCGGTGCAGCCGCGCATTCCCGGCCTGTTGCCGGAGGACCTGCTGCAGCTCAACGACCTGACCGACTTCGAGCGGCTGCGTCAAGCGCTGCTGTCGCGCAAGCGGGTGGCAATCCTCGGCGCCGGCCTGATCGGTTGCGAGATCGCCGACGATCTGTCGCGCGCGGGCTTCGAGGTCACGGTATTCGACCTCGCCCCGTTACCACTGTCCAGGCTGCTGCCCCCGCTGGTGAGCGAAGCGCTGCGCGACGCCATGGCGCGGTCCGGGGTGCACTGGCAGCTCGGCAACGCCGTGCAGCGCATCGACCGCGTTGGCGACGGCTTCCAAATCCAGGCCGCGCAGGGTCTGCCGGTGTCAGTCGATGTGGTCCTGGGCGCGATTGGTCTGCGACCCCGCATTGCAATGGCGCATGACGCCGGCCTGCGCACAGCCAGCGGCATCGTCGTCGATCGCCTGATGCAGACATCGGACCCGCACATCCATGCCATCGGCGATTGCGCCGAGTTGCAGGGGCGGATCCTTCCCTATGTCATGCCCATCATGAAGTCGGCGCGCGCCCTCGCGCAGACGTTGACCGGCAACCCGACGCCGGTGGTCTATCCGGCCATGCCGATCATCGTCAAGACTGCCTCACTGCCGCTGGCCATCGCGCCACCGCAGTGCGAGCACGCTGGAGGCTGGACGTTCGAGGCAGGTCCCGAGCGACTGAAGGCCCTGTATGGCGACCCGCAGGCACCGATTGGCTTCGTGCTGGCCGGTCAGGCGGTGGGTGAACGAAGTCGGCTGGAACGGGGACTGCCTGCCTGGATTGCCGACGAGGTGGTGTTTGAAGTGGGCTGAGTCGTGACGCGTGCGTGCGACCTGCAGATGCAAACCTGATCGCCTGGGCGAATTCCCCGGGTCGTTGGTCAGTGGAGATCTGAGGTGCAGCCTGTGCGCCACGGTCAAGTTCGCGGGGGTGCGGCCAATGAACCCCATCACCGACATTGCCACGCGGGGATAGGAAGTTCAAACGCACTTTTTTCTCCCCAGGGTCCCCTGCAAGACTCCCATCGGGCAGCCCTTGGGGTCGACAGCGGCCTGTTGAGGATCGACCGCAGCCCCGAAGCGCGTCGTTCGCAGCGGCCGCCTCCGGGTTTTCCCGTGCAGTGAGGCTCCGATCCTCGGCTCCGCGAAGCCCGGGCGCAGCCGGTCCCCGTAGCCCCCGCTCAGGGCCGCCTGAATGGCGATGGAAGGAGACGGTCAGGGTGCTTGCAGCTGCGACCCACGGGAGCGCACGCGGCGGTGCACTGGCCTGCAGCCCCAGGTGGGTGAGGATTTTCGCGATCACCGGCTGTTCCTGGATCGCGGCGATGATCTTCAGCTGGCCCCCGCAGGCCAGGCAGTGTTCAAGGTCGAGATCGAACACCCGCCTGAGCAGCTTGACCCAGCTCAGTCGCACTGGGCGGTGATGCGCGCAGCTTGCCCCGCACTCGGCGTGCCGCGGCCTGGCAGGGTACTTTCGAATCGCGCCGCATGGGCCGGTGGCGTGAAAGCCGTGCTCGTCCGTGCGTGGGCGAAATGATCGCCGCGCGGCCGGCCGTGGTGCCAGTGACGCGCGATGCCGACGGCAGCGCCTGGGATGGCAACGCGATTGCCTCGTGCATCGTGTCGGAGATGAGCGCGCTGATGGCGGAGCAACAGTCCGCGCGTGCTCGTGATCTGAAGCAAAGGCGTCGGCGCGTTCGCGCCGCACGTCCAAATCGCTGCCTGCGCGGCGGCGCGACGGGCCATGGCGGCGGGCAAGAACCGAGGGGTTGTGGAGAGCGGGCGGTCAGCGTGACGACGCTCACCTGGAGCGCGACGCGACGAGCGGACGCGGTTGCGCGGCTGGGCGTTGTTCGCAGGCTCAGATCACCTCGAACAGTCCGGCGGCGCCCATACCGCCACCGACGCACATCGTGACCACCACGTAGCGCGCACCGATGGCTTTGCCTGCGATCAAAGCGTGTCCCACCAGCCGTGAGCCGGACATGCCGAACGGGTGGCCCATGGCGATGGCGCCTCCATGGATGTTCAGGCGCTCTTCGGGAATGCCCAGGCGGTCACGGCAGTACAGCACCTGCACCGCGAAGGCTTCGTTCAACTCCCACAGTCCGACGTCGTCGGCACGCACGCCGCAGCGTGCCAGCAGGCGCGGGACAGCGAAGACCGGCCCGATGCCCATCTCGTCGGGTTCGCAGCCCGCGACGACGAAGCCACGCACGATGCCCAGGGGCCGGAGATCGTGCTGCTGTGCATAGCGGCTGCTTGCAAGCACGCAGACGGACGCGCCGTCGCTGAGCTGGCTGGCGTTGCCGGCCGTGATCGAGCCTCCTTCCAGCACCGGCTTCAACGCGGCGAGTTGCTCCGCCGAGGTGGCGCGCAGCCCTTCGTCATGGATGAGGTCGACGGATACAAAGCTGTCTTGTTTACCGTCCTTGCCGACGACCAGCTTGCGTGTGGACAGCGGCGCGATCTCCTGCGCGAAGGCACCCGCGTCGCGCGCCGCGATGGCTCGCTGCTGGCTGCGAAGACCATATTCATCCTGCGCCTGGCGTGTGATGCCGTAGCGACTGGCCACCGTCTCGGCGGTCTGGATCATCGAGTGATACAGGCCCGGCACCTGCTCTTCCAGCCAGGGGTCGCGCTGGCGGTGCAGATTGGTGTGGCTGTTGACGGTAAGGCTGACCACGTCCAGGCCGCCGGCCACGGCAACGGGCACACCGTCATTGCGGATGCTGTTGGCAGCGATGGCGATGGCCTGCAGCCCTGAGCTGCAGAAACGGTTGACCGTGAGCCCGGCCGTCTGCGCCGGCAAGCCGGCGCGCAGCGCAGCCGTGCGGCCGATGTTCATGCCCGTGGTCCCCTCCGGCCGCGCCGTGCCCAGGACCACGTCTTCAACCTCGCCGGGTTGCAGCCCGGCACGCATCACGGCATGGCGGATGACGTGGGCGCCGAGCACCGTGCCCTGCGTGTCGTTGAATGCACCGCGGTAGGCCTTGCCGATCGGCGTGCGAGCCGTCGAGACGATGAGTGCATCCACGCTCATGAGTTCGTTCCCTGGTCCGCAGGGGCCTGGTGCACGATGCCAGCGGCCAGCAGCTTGTCGATGGTGTCCGTATCCAGCCCAGCCTCCTGTAGCACTCGGACGGTGGACTCACCCATCTCCTGCGGCCGGCTGCGATAGCTGGCTGGTGTGCGGCTGAGCTTGATCGGCGAGGCCACCGACCGATGACCGGCCACCTCGGCAATCATTTGGCGGTGCGCGGTGTGCGGATGCGCCAGCGCCTCGACCACGTTGTGAATCACGCCACAGGGCACGTCGACGGCGATCAGCTTCTCGAACAGGCTGTCCGCTTCGAATGCGACGAGGGCCGATTCCAGTTCCGTGCGCAGCTCGAAGCGATGCGCGGCACGGGTGGCATTGGTGAGGAAACGCGGATCTGTCGGCAGGTCTGGCCGGCCGATCACTTCGCTCAAGCGTTTGAACTGGCCGTTGTTGCCGACGGCCAGGAATAGCGGCTCGCTGCCCGTTGCGTAACTGTCGTAGGGGGCGATGTTGGGGTGACCATTGCCGGAGCGTTGCGGCGGCCGGCCCGTGAACAGGGTGTTGATCGAGTGCGGGTACAAGGATGCGAGTGCGCAGTCGAACAGCGTCGCTTCAATTTGCTGGCCCCGCCCGCTGCGGGTGCGCTCGGCCAGCGCCAGCAGGACGCCGATGGTCGCGTTCAGGCCGGTGCTCACGTCGACGATCGGAACGCCCAGTCGTGTCGGCGGATCCTCGGGCGTGCCGTTGATGCTCATCAGACCCGAGACAGCCTGCACGGCGGCGTCGTAGCCCGCCACACCGCCCAGCGGTCCGGAGTCGCCGTAACCTGTGATGCGGCAATGGATGAGGCGCGGGAAGCGCGGCGCCAGCACGTCGTCGTAGCCGATACCCCAGCGCTCCAGGGTGCCCGTCTTGAAGTTCTCGATCATGACGTCGGCATCTTCCAGCAACCGGAACAGAACCTCGCGGCCCTCGGGCTTCGACAGGTTGACGCAGACCGCGTCCTTGTTGCGGTTGATGCCCGCGAAATACGAGGCCATGCCGTCCTTGAACGGCGGGCCCCAGGTGCGCGTCTCGTCGCCGTCAGGGCCCTCGACTTTGATCACACGCGCTCCATGGTCACCGAGGATCTGGGCGCAGAACGGCCCCCCCAGCACGCGCGACAGGTCGACAACCTTCAGTCCGTCCAGTGCAGTCATTTCAACAGTCCTTGTTCGATGGAGTTCAATACGATCTGGGCAGTCCCAGTACCTTTTCGGCGATGTAGCACTGGATCATCTGCGGGCTGATCGGTGCGATGCGCGGGATCAGCGATTCGCGCAGGTAGCGCTCTACGTGGTACTCCTTCGCATAGCCGAAGCCGCCGTGCGTCATCACCGCGGTCAGGCAGGCCTGGTAGCCCGCTTCGGCGGCCAGGAACTTCGCACTGTTGGCCTGGGCGCCGCATTCCTGTCCGGCGTCGTAGAGTTCGGCGGCGCGCTGGACCATCAGGTCGGCGGCTTCCAGTTGCATCCATCTTTCCGCCAGCGGATGCTGAATCGCCTGGTTCTTGCCGATCGGCCGGTCGAATACCACCCGCTCCTTAGCGTACTGCACGGCCTTGCCCAGCGCCGCCCGGCCGAGGCCCACCGCCTCGGCGGCAATCAGGATGCGCTCCGGGTTCATGCCGTGGAGGATGTACTCGAAACCGCGGCCTTCCTCGCCGATGCGATCCTCCACCGGAATGCGCAGGCCGTCGATGAACAGCTCGTTGGAATCCACGGCGGCGCGGCCCATCTTGTGGATCTCGCGCACCTGCACGCGACTCCGGTCGAGCGTGGTGTAGAAAAGCGACAGGCCGTGTTGCGGACGTGCGCATTCTTCGATCGGGCGGGTGCGGGCCAGCAGCAGCATCTTCTCGGCCACCTGCGCCGTCGAAATCCAGACCTTCTGCCCATGCACGACATAGTGATCGCCGTCGCGCACGGCCCGCGTCTTCAGCCGCGTCGTGTCCAGACCCACACTGGGTTCGGTGACTGCGAAGCAGGCCCGCTCCTGCCCCGCGATCAGCGGCGGCAGCATGCGCGCCTGCTGTGCATGGCTACCGAACACCACTACCGGCTGCAGGCCGAAGACATTCATGTGGATGGCCGATGCGCCCGACATGCCTGCACCGGAGGCAGAGATCGTCTGCACCAGCGTCGCCGCCTCGCGCATGCCCAGCCCGGCGCCACCAAACTCAGGCGGCATGCAGATGCCCATCCAGCCTGCCTGCGCGACTGCTTGGTGGAATTCGGTCGGGAAACCGCCCTCGGTGTCCTTCTTCAGCCAGTAGGCATCGTCGAAGTGTGCGCAGAGCGCGGCGACGGCTTCGCGGATCGGCCCGAGGTCCGTGGCAGCGTTTGTCGTGGGAGTGGATTGAGCCATGGATGTGGTCCTGGTCGCTGTCAGAGGTCGGCGGGCACCGCCCACCGGGGTTTGCGTTTGGCGCGAGAGGCGGACACGCCCTCCATGGCTTCGCTGCGCATCTGGCGCGCGAAAACCCGGGACGCTTCGTCAAGGTAGGCTGTCAATGCGCCCGCTTCGGCGCCGGCGCCACCGGCCACTTGGCGCAGCAGAAGTTTGGTGGCGGCGCTGGCCACCGGACCGCAGGCCAGGATGGACTCGACCACGCTGCGCGTGCGGCTGGCCAGCGCCTGCGCATCGTCGACCACTTCATCCAGCAAGCCCAGTCGATGTGCTTCTGCGGCCGTGATGCGCTCACCGGTCAGCATCAGCCGCCGCGCCGCCTGCACGCCGATGCGCGCTGCAACGAAGGGCAGGATCTGCCCAGGAACCAGTCCGATCGAAGTTTCCGGAAAGCCGAAACGCGCGGATGCGATCCCGATGCTGATGTCCGCGGCACAGACGAGCCCCGCACCGCCGCCAACGGCGTGGCCCTGCACCGCCACCACGCTGACCTTGGGCGAGGCCGTCAAACGGGCCAGGAAGCTTCCGTACTGCCGGTTGCCCACGGCGATGGGATCCTGGCCGTCGGGCCCAGGCAGCGCCTGCAGCCGTTCGTTCAGGTTGCCGAGGTTGCCGCCGGCGCTGAAGGCGGGTCCCGCCGCCGTGAACAGCAGCACCCGAACCGCCGGGCCCGAATCGGCCTCGTCGAGCGCTGCGTTCAGGGCCGCGATCATGTCGTGGCCCAGCGGGTTTCGGGCCTCGGGCTGACTGAGCTCGATGTGAAAGACGGCGCCGCGCTGCAAGATGCGAAGCGGCGCAACGTCTGAGGACGCTGGGGATGGCATTGGCATTGGCATTGGCGATGGCGATGGCGATGGCGATGGCGAAGCGATGTCCATGTCAGGTCATTGGGTTGGAAGTTCGGTGAATTCAGGTGCCTGCCGCGGCGAGAGCGACGACACCCTCCGACGCCAAGCGGGCAATGGTGGATTCGTCGTACTGCAGGGCGCGCAGAACCTCTGCGGTATGGGCGCCGATAGCGGGCACGCTCTCCTGGGCGGGCCGCGCCCCGGGTGCCACGCCGGGAAGACCGACGAACGGCAACGAGGCGATCTGCGGGTCTGGGGAGGGCATGCGCTGCAGCAGGTTCAGGTGTTGCACCTGCGGGTCGTCGGCCAACTCCGCAAGCTGGGCAACCGGCGCTGACAGGACGTCGGCGCGTGCGAATTCCGACAGCCAGTGCGCCGACGGGCGCGAGCGCAGGATCGCTGCGATCTGCCGGTTCAAGGCTTCGGCCTGCTGCTTCCGCCCGCCGGCCCGCTGCAGTGTGGCGTCGTCGGCCCAGTCGGGTCGACCCAGTACCTGCGCGATGGATCCGAACATTCGGTCGTCCAGCGCGACGAGCACGATGTGACCGTCCTGTGTCTCGAAAAAGCCCTGCGGCACGGCGGCGGGCACAGGCTCTTGGTTGCCGTTCCACGCACGCTCCAGCAGCAAGCAGTTCTGCCATGCCGCCAGGCAGGCCAGCAGGTTGATATCGATGTGCGTGCCGTCCTGGTCCGGGCTGCGCTCGCGGGCAAACAGCGCGGCCCCGACCGCATTGGCGGCGTATATCCCGCTGACGATGTCGGCGGCATAGGGGCGAGCCCCAGAAGGTGAGCCGTCGGCCGCGCGATTGAGCCCGGCCATGCCTGACAAGGCCTGGACGATGGAGTCGGTTGCCGGCCGCGTGGCGTACGGCCCTGTCGGCCCGAAGCCCGAGATCGAGACATAGATGAGGCCGGGGTTGCGTGCACTGAGCTGTGCGTAGCCTGCCCCCAGGCGCTCGACGACACCCGGGCGGAAACTCTGTACAAGGATGTCGGCACGTTCAGCCAGGCGGTTCAGGATCGTCTGGCCCTCAGGCCGGCGCAGGTCGCAAGCCACACTGCGTTTGCCTCGGTTGTAGGCCATGGTCAGCGCACTGATGCCGTCGCGCGTTGCGCCCATGGCGCGACTCCAGTCCCCGCTGACCGGCTCGAGTTTGACGACATCGGCACCCAGCTGCTGCAGCATCTGCGCGCAGTACGGGCCGGCAACCCCTTGCGAGAGGTCCAGCACATGGAGTCCCGCATAAGCGCGGTGCAGTCCGGTGGGTGCGGTCGCAGTCAACGAACCTCCGTAGGATTTATGGGTTGAGATCATCATAGGAATTTGCCAGCCAGGAATCCAGTTAGATAATCCTGAAATTCGGCGAAACACTTAATCAAGTCTTATGGGAATTAGGAACTTGGACATGGCCCTGCTGCGCACTTTTGCCGCCGCCGCGGAGCGGGAAAACTTTGCTCTGGCTGCCGAGAAGGTGTCTCGGACCCAGGCCGCCGTGTCGCAGCAGATGCAACGCCTGGAGGCAGCGATCGGCTGCGAGCTGTTCGTGCGCGTCGGTCGCAACAAGCGGCTGACCGACCAGGGCTTGCGCCTGCTGGAATATGCGCGCCGGATCATCCGTCTCAACGACGAGGCCTATCGGGCCTTGACGCAAGAGGTCTTCGAAGTCCCGGTCAAGATCGGTGCCTGTGTCGACGCGGTGGACACCCTGCTGCCCGAGTACCTCTCGATATGTGCCGAGACCTACCCGGGACTTCGCATCGACATCCAGGTCGGGCGCAGCCGCTGGCTGGCCTCGGCACTGCGGCGTGGCGACGTCGACCTGATGCTGGACATGGCGCAACACGAGGAATTCCACAATCTCGTCCTGCGTACCTCGCCCGTGGTGTGGGTGGCAGGCGCCCGGTTCCACGCCCAACCGGGCGCCCCGGTGCCCCTCGTGCTGGTGGACTCGGGCTGCCCGTTCCGGGCCATGGCCATCGAGGCGCTCGCCCAGGAAGGGCGGCCGTGGCGGGCCGCGTTCCAGGCCTCCACGCTGACCGGCGTGCGCGCTGCGCTGCGCGCCGGCCTGGGCATCACGCCGCGCACGATCGAGATGCTGACCCCAGACCTGAAGGTGATGGACCAGGACCTCGGCCTGCCCGGGCTGCCGCCGATCAGCTACCGTCTGTATTCGCGGGTCAACGACTGCAGCGACAGCGCACGCAAGTTCAGCGCCCTGATTTCCCGGCGCTGATGCCCTGAGTGCCGACTCTGCAGCCTATTGCTGCATGCCCGTTTCGCGGATGATCTTGCCCCAGACCGCAGTGTCGCGGCGCTGCAGCTGACGTAGCGCATCGACTCCGCTGGGGGCCGGCAGCAGGCCTTTGCTGGCGACGAACTCACGGCCTTCGGCAGAGTCCAGCGCTTCGCTGACCCACTGCGCCAGTCGGGCCGAAACCTCCGGGGGCGTGGATGCCACCGCGCTCCACATTGCGATCCAGGATGCGATGTCGAAATCGGTGAATCCCGACTCGGCCAGAGTGGGCACATCAGGCAGCGCCGCCAGCCGATCGCGGACCGACACGGCCAGCGGAACCACTTTGCCCGCCCGGATCTGCGGCAGCGCGGTGGTGACATCGCAGAAGTAGAAGTCGAACTGGCCGCCCAGCAGGTCGGTCATGGCCTGGCCGCTGGAGCGATAAGGCACATTGACCGCGTTTAGGTTGGCGATCTGCCGAAAGCGCTCACCCGACACGCGGTTGCCGACGCTTGTGCTGGCGAACGAGAGGTTATGACCTGCGCCCGCGCGCGCCCAGCTCAGGAAATCCTTGAGCGAGCGTTGCTGGATGCGCTGCGGATTGACCAGAAGGATGAAGGGTGCGACCGCCAGGGTGGAGATCGGACTGAAGTCGGCTTCCGGGTCAAAGGGCAGCTTGCGGTAGATGGTCGCGTTGGCGGCATGCGTCGACGAGCCGGATACCAGCAGAGTGTAGGCATCGGCGGAAGCGCGCGCCGCGGCTTCGGCGGCGATGTTGCCGTCGGCGCCGGCCTTGTTTTCGACGACCGCACTGCGTCCGCCGTTCTTGGCGATGCGGTCGGCCAGAAAGCGCGCCAGGATGTCGCTGACACTGCCCGCGCCATAGGCCACGATCACGCGTACGGGTTTGTCCAGCGTCTGGGCAAAGCCCAGCGCAGGCCATCCCGAGGCGGCCGTCGCGGCGGCCATTCCCATCCACTCTCTTCTACTGATCGGCATGCTTGTCTCCTTGGGTGATTGGAAGTCAGTGCGCAGGCGCGGCAGGCTCGGTCGCCTCCGGTAGAAGGCTGCGTGGACAGGCGATTTCAAGGTCGAGCAGCATCTGTGCGTAGCACTTGCCCAACGGGTCGGAGCGCAGGCTGCACGAGCCGCCCCCACCCAACGCCTGTTCCAGGAAAAAATTGAAACCGTCGATGCCCGGCACCGCGAACCGGGTGACCGGCCCTTCGACCAGGTGCGCGAAGTAGTCCTGCACGCGTGCCGCAGTCAACTGCTGTTCGAGAACGGCAACCCATTGCGGACGTCGGGCGATGATGCCGATGTTGGCGTCGTTGCCCTTGTCGCCGCTGCGTCCGTGCGCGAGCACCGACAGCGCCACCGGAACGGTGTCGGCGCCCTCGGCCTGACTCCCGCCTGACGGTGACGCGACAGCCGGTGCGGCAAAGGGTGCTGCGCCAGCCGGCCTGCGTGACGGCTCGGCGCGCAGGGTGATCGGGTCTGCGTCGGGCGCAGTCTGCAAATGGACGGGGACCTGATCCTTGGCGATGAAGTACGAGGCCGTACCGATGACACCCTGGATGTCTGCGCGCCCGCCGAAATGGCTGCGCGTGCCAGGCCCCATCGAGGTGCCGGCAGACGCTGATTCCTTCTGCAGAAAGGCCAGCGCGCGTCGGTCGTCGTGCTGCGCGGCGATGCGCAGCACGATTTCACGGCTCTCAGCGACCCGGCCATGCGCGCCGTACATCGACTCGGCGCCCAGCAGTTCCACCAGCGTGGAACTGTAGTCGCCCAGGCCAGCGGCGGCCATTTGCGCACGCGTGCGCGCCAGCAGTTCCTGCGCAGTGCGCTGGGCCTTGGCTTTGGCGCGTTGGCCCCGGATTGCCATCATGATGGCAATCTGGAAACCGCTCGGGTAGGTCACCGTAACCTTGTATTGCCCGCTGGGTGCATGGCCGCGCGCCCCATCGACGTGCACCCGGTCTGGCCCGATCTCGCGGATGCGCACCTGGGTGAAGTCGCACACCACGTCAGGCAGTGCGTAGTCCGCGGGATCTCCGATCTCGTAAAGCAGTTGCTCGGCCACGGTGGCCCGGTCGACCCGGCCACCGGTGCCCGGTGGCTTGCCCAGTTCAAAGCTGCCGTCCGCGCGCATTTCCACAATCGGGTAGCCGATGTTGGCCCAGTCGGGGACGGTTTCCCAATCGGTGAACAAGCCTCCCGTGGCCTGCGCGCCGCACTCCACCAGGTGGCCGGCCAGGCTGGCCTGTGCGAGCTGGTCGTAGTCGTCGAAGGACCAGCCGAATTCGTAGGCCGCGATCCCGAGCAGCGAGGCACTGTCGACGCAGCGGCCCGTGACTACGATGTCGGCGCCTTGGCGCAGCGCCTCGGCAATGGGTAGCGCGCCGAGGTAGGCGTTGGCGGACATCAGCGGTGCGGCCGGTAGCTTGGCGTGATCGCCTTGTGCCGTTTGCAGCCGGTCGGCCCGATCCAGCACGTCGTCGCCGGCGACGATCGCGATGCGCGGCTCCAGGCCCTGCTCACGAGCCAATGCCAGCAGTGCATCGCGGCAACGGGCCGGATTGAGGCCGCCGGCATTGGAAACCAGGCGTACGCCGCGCGCCATCAAGGCCTTCAGGTTCGGCTTGACTGCTGTGGTGACGAAATCGGTGGCATAACCGAGTTCCGGGTTTTTCAGACGCGCCCGCTGCAGCACCGACATGGTGGTCTCAGCGAGGTAGTCGAAAACGATGTAGTCGAGCCGTGGCGCGGTCAGCAGTTGTGGCACGGCCAGGGCCGAATCGCCCCAGAAGCCCGATCCACTGCCGATGACGACTGTGCGCGCCGAGTCTGAGGATGCGTTGGGCGTGTTCATTCGGCTTCCAGTTCCACCAGCAGCTGGCCGGCGCTCAACTGCGATCCGATTTCCACCAGCAGGCGCGCGACACGCCCAGGGCCCGTAGCGCACAGCGGCATTTCCATCTTCATCGACTCCATGACGAGCAGCGGCGTTCCGGCCTTCACCAAGTCGCCTTCGGCCACCGGCACGGCGATCACGCGGCCGCTCATCGGCGCACGCACTTGTAGATCCTCGCCACTGCCTTCACCCGCTCGGGCGAACCGCTGAACGCGCTGGTATTGCCAGGCGTTGGCGTCATCCTGGATCCACACGCTTTCGGCATCGGGCTGGGCCCAGGCGAGGCGGCGGAACAGGCCATCGAGCGCAAGGCCGATCTCCTGCGTCTCGCAGCGCAGGTTGTCGACCCGCTGCGCCGTGCCAACGTCGCCAACCTCCGTGCCGGCAGTGAACGACAGGCTGCCGTCGGCCTGCGGATGCAGCAGCACCTGAACGGCTGCCGATGAGCCGCTGCCTGGTGCGTTGGCGGCGCCCTGCAGCAACCACAGTGCCGTCGGTGGTGCCAGCGCGTCGGCGTGACGCCGGGCCAGGCCGCCGAGCACCAGCGCGGCCGCGGCCAGCGCGTGCGTCGACGGTTCGGCCCGCCAGTGGGCGCCGTGCAGATCCTGTTGCGACAGGAAGTCGGTGGTTACCGAGCCGGTGCGAAACGCCGGGTGGCGCAGGCATTGGCGAAGAAAGCCGAGGTTGGACCGGATGCCTAGCAGCACCGTGCGGTCACAGGCGGCGGCCAGCTTCTGGATACATGCGTCGCGGCTAGGCGCGCTGGCCAGTATCTTGGCAATCATCGAGTCGTAGTGGACGCTGATTTCGCTGCCACTCTCCAGCGCGGTGTCGGTGCGCACCCCGTCAGCCGCCTGCCAGCGCTCGACACGCCCGACCTGGGGCAGGTAGCCGGCGGCCGGATCTTCGGCGCAGACGCGCAGTTCGATGGCGTGGCCGGTCAGGCGCACGTCGGCCTGCTCGAACCCCAGACGCTCGCCTTGCGCGACGCGCAGTTGTTGCTCCACCAGGTCCAGTCCCGTGACGAGCTCGGTCACACCATGCTCCACCTGCAGCCGGGTGTTCATCTCCATGAAATAGAACGACCGGTCGGACGCGAGCAGGAACTCCAGCGTGCCTACGCCGGTGTAGCCGATGGCGGCGCACGCGCGGCGTGCGACCTCGCCCATGGCCTGGCGCAGCGGTTCGTCCACCGCCGGTGACGGCGCTTCCTCAATTACCTTCTGGAAACGGCGTTGCGTGGAGCAGTCGCGTTCCCCCAAATGCAAGGCGTTGCCGTGTTCGTCGCACAGCACCTGGATTTCGATGTGCCGGGCCTGTTCGATCGCGCGTTCTATGATGATTTCGTCGGATCCGAACGCGCCCTTCGCCTCGGACCGCGCGACGTGAAACTGGTCCAGCAACCGGTCCTCGCTGCGCACCACCCGCATACCTCGGCCACCGCCACCGGCCGCGGCTTTCAGGATCAGCGGGTAGCCCACACGCGTTGCGGCCTCGAGCACATCGGCGTCGCTGCTGCAACCCTGGGCGCCGGGCACGGTGGGGACACCGGCTTCCTGCATCGCGAGCTTGGCCTGCGCCTTGTTGCCCATCAGCTGGATGACTTTCGCCGTCGGGCCGACGAACACCAACCCGGCGTCGGCGACGGCCTGGGCAAAGCCGGCGTTTTCAGACAGAAAGCCATAACCCGGGTGCACGGCTTGGGCGCCTGTGCGGCGGCAGGCCTGCAGGATCGCGTCGATGTTGCGGTAGCTGGCGCTCGACTCGGCCGGGCCCAGACGTACGGCCATGTCGGCCTCGCGCACATGCAGGCCGTCGACGTCGGCGTCGGAGTAGACCGCCACGGTGCGCAGCCCCAGGCGGCGGGCCGTTCGCATGACGCGCAGGGCGATCTCACCGCGATTGGCGATGAGCAAGGTGTCGAATCGCATGGTCAGCCGCGCTTGGGGAGGATGCCCATGTGCTTGCAGATGATGGTCAGCATGATCTCGTCGGCACCACCGCCGATCGAGATCAACCGCAGATCGCGCCAGGCGCGCGAGACCGAGTTGTCCCAGGTAAAGCCCATGCCGCCCCAGTACTGCAGGCAGGAGTCAGTCACTTCGCGGCACAGGCGGCCGGCCTTGAGCTTGGCCATCGAGGCGAGTTCGGTCATGTCACCGTCGTTCATATGGATCTGGGCGGCGCGGTAGATCAGCGAACGCAGCAACTCGACTTCGGTCTTCAGCTCGGCCATCCGGAAGTGCACCACCTGGTTGTCCAGGATCGGCCGGCCGAAGGCGATGCGCTGCCGTGTGTAGTCGATGGTTTCGTCGATGACCTTGAGCAGCGCGGTCACGCGCCGGGTGGCACCGCTGAGCCGCTCTTCCTGGAACTGCTTCATCTGGTAGGTGAAGCCCTGGCCCTCTTCGCCGATGCGGAATCGCTGCGGCACACGCACGTCGTCAAAGAAGACCTGGGCAGTGTCAGAAGACCACATGCCCACCTTCTTGATCTTGTTCATCGTGATGCCCGGGCGGAGCTTGCCGTTTTCGCGCAGCGGCAGACAGATCAGCGACTTGTTGCGGTGCGCGTTGTCGCCACCGGTATTGGCCAGCAGGCACATCCAGTCGGCCTGGGTGCCATTCGTGATCCACATCTTCGAGCCGTTGATTACGTAGTCGTCACCGTCTTTGCGTGCCGTTGTCTTGAGCGACGCGACGTCGGACCCGGCACCGCTCTCGGACACGCCCAGGCAGACCACGAAGTCGCCGGCGACGGTGGGCTTGAGGAACTGCTCGCGCAGTTCGTCCGAGCCGAAACGCGCGAGTGCGGGCGTGGCCATGTCGGTCTGCACGGCTATCGCCATGCCGACGCCCCCAGCCCCGACGGCGCCGATGGCTTCGCAGAATGCGATCTCGTACGAATAGTCCAGGCCCATGCCGCCGAACTCGACCGGCTTGTTGACGCCCAGATAGCCGGCGTTGCCGAGCTTCTTGAACAGCGCGTGGGCGGGGAAGATCTCGGCAGCTTCCCACTCATCGACATGCGGGGTGATCTCGCGGGCTATGAACTTGGCAACACTGTCTTGCAGTGCGATGTGATCGGAGGTGAACATGGCGGCCTTGAGGTGTATGAAGGCGCGGGGACGCGCGGATCGGGCAAGCCAGCTCAGGCCGGCCGCTCCCAGTCGAATCGGAAAGGTCGCCCATCGGCAAAGTCGTCCAGCGCCTGCTGGTGGGCGGCGGAGTGGAAGAAGATGGCCTGGGCCGAGGCTTCCATCTCGACCAACGCACGCGCGTCGAGGTGGAAAGACTGGTTGAGGATGCGCTTGCTGGTCCCGATCGCGCCAGTCGGTGCAGCCTCGAAGCGCCGGGCGAAGGCCAATGCCTCGTCGAGCAGCCGCGGTCCCGGGTGTACCGCCATTGCCATCCGCAGAGCCAGGGCTTCGGCTGCGTCGACCTTGCGCCCGGTGAAGATCAGCTCCTTGGCGACCTGCAAGCCCACGGCGCGCGGCAGGGAAAACATCAGCCCGGTGTCCGGCACCAGGCCGACGCGGCTGAAGGACGCCCGGAACCACGCATCCTCGGCGCACAGGATGAAGTCGGCCGCCAGCGCCATGCCAAAGCCGGCGCCCACCGCCGGACCATTGACCGCAGCGATGACCGGCATTTCCAGGTTCATCAGCGGCTGCACGAAGTCGTGCGACTGGTACAGACGACGACGGTCTATCTCGGGGGTGCGCTCCATGGCGGCGAGTTCGCGCAAATCGCCGCCGCTGCAGAAAACGCGGCCCTCGCCAGTGAGAACCAGGGCGGCGAGCTCGCGGTCGTGCGCCAGCCGGGCGAGCAGGTGGCGCAACTCGACCTTGAGATCCTCGTTCAGGCTATTGCGTCGTTCGGGCATGTTCAGGGTGAGGACGCCGACGCGTCCAGTCACCTCGAACTTCAGCGTCTGGTAAGGCGATTCGGACATGGTCGTATTCAGTTCGGCTGCAACTTGGCCGCGCGAATCGCCTGGCCCCAACGCTCGGTCTCGCGGCGCTGCAGCGCCAGCAGCGACTCGGGTGAGCCTGGAAAGGGCAGCACACCGAGCTTGTCCAGGTGCTGCAAGCCGGCAGCGGATCCCATGACTTCGTTGATCGTCTTGCTCGCCGCTTTCACCAGGGCGGGCGGTGAGCCCGCGGGTGCCCATATGGCCAGCCAGGACGCGAAGTCGAAGTCCGGGAAACCCGACTCGGCAATGGTGGGCAGATCGGGTGCGACGTGCAGGCGCTGCGCCACGGTGACCGCCAAGGCGACGAGGCGGCCGTTGCGGACCTGCTTCAGGCCGTTGGCGGCATCCGAGATGTAGAAGTCCACGTGGCCGCCCAACAAGTCGGTCATGGCCTGCGCACCCGATTTGTAGACCACGTTCAGCGCATCAAAGCCCGCCATCAGCTTGAGCTGTTCAACGCCAACACGGCTGGCTACGGCGGCGCTGGCGTAGGTGAGCTTGCCGGGGTTGGCCTTGGCCAGCGCAATGAAGTCCTTGAAGTTGCGCGCGGCCACCCGGTTTGGATTGATCAAGAGCACATAGGGCACGCGGGCATAGGTGGTCACGGGCGCAAAGTCCTTGTCCGGATCGAAGGACATGGACTTGTACAGGTGCACGTTGGCCGCGTGGGTGTTGTTGCCCGTGACCAGGAACGTGTGCGCATCGGGCGCCGAAGTGGCGACGAAGGCAGCCGCGAGGTTGCCGTCGGCACCCGGGCGGTTCTCGACCAGGACGGTCTGTCCCGAGCGCTGTGCAATCTGCTCGGCGTAGTAACGCGTGACGACGTCGGAGGCCGAGCCGCCGGCGGCCGCGCCGACGATGAAGCGCACCGTCTTGGTGGGCCAGGCTTCTGTCTGAGCCAGGGCGGGAACGGCCCAGCCTGCCGTGAGCGCGGTAAGCATGCCGAGGGTCTGTCGTCTGTCGAAAGTCATGGGAGTCTCCTTGCGGTGAACTGAATGTCGAATGGCGCCTTCGGTGGCGACGGCCGTCAGAGCCGAGCCACGCCGAACTGGATCGGTGAAACCTTGCGCAGTCGGGCCTGGGTCACGGTCTCCAGAGCAAAGCCCAGCACTGCCCGCGTGTCGCGCGGATCGATGACGCCGTCGTCCAGCAGCAAGCTGCTGGTGTGAATGGCGCTGGATTGCGAATTGAAGGTGTCGACGATGGCCTGGCTCTCGCGTGTCAGGGCCTGCTCATCGACGGTCTCGCCGGCGCGTCTGGCTGCGGCCTCGGCCACCTGCCGCATCGTCATGGCGGCCTGCTCGCCGCCCATCACGGCGGTCTTGGCGTTGGGCCAGGAGAAGAGGAACGAGGGCTTGAAAGCCCGGCCGCACATGCCGTAGTTGCCGGCGCCGTAAGAGGCACCGCAGAGCACCGTGATGCGGGGCACCGGTGCGTTCGACAGCGCCTGAATCAGCTTGGCACCGTGTTTGATCATGCCGGCCTCTTCGTGGGCCCGCCCGACCATAAAGCCCGTGATGTTCTGCAGAAACAGCAGCGGGCGATCGAGCTGGACGCAGAGCTGGATGAACTGCGCGGCCTTGGTCGAGCCCGCTGTGTCCAGCGGCCCATTGTTGGTGAGGATGCCGACGGCATGGCCGCGGATGTGCGCATAGCCACAAACGGTGGCACTGCCGTACAAGGCCTTGAATTCGTGGAAGTCCGAGTCGTCCACGAGGCGTGCGATGAGTTCGCGCATGTCCACCGGCGTCCGTGCCTCCACGGGCATCAGCCCGAGCAGATCCTCCCGGTCGAACCGGGGTTCATGCGAAGTCGTTGACGACGTCGTCTCGGGCCAGTCGAGCGCTCGCACGATGTCGCGCACGCGGGCAATGCCGTCGAGGTCGGTGTCAGCTACGTAGTCGGCCAGGCCGGAAGTCCGTGCGTGCATGTCCGCGCCGCCAAGCTCCTCTTCGCCGGACTCTTCTCCGGTAGCGGCCTTGAGCAGCGCTGGTCCAGCGAGGAAGGCACGCGCCTGCTTGCGCACCATGACGACGTAGTCGGACAGGCCGGGTAGGTAGGCGCCACCCGCTGCGGACGACCCGTGGATCAATGAAATCACCGGAAGTCCGGCAGCCGACAGACGTGCCAAGTTGTAGAACATGCCGCCGCCGACGATGAAACGCTCGACGCGGTACTTCTTCAGATTGCCACCCGCGCTTTCGACCAGTTGTACAAAAGGCAGCTTCTGCGCGAGAGCAATCTCCTGCGCGCGTATCAGCTTCTGACCCGTGAGCGACTGCATCGCTCCGGCACTGATGCCCGCGTCGTTGATGGCGATCACGCACCGCACACCGCTGATGCAACCAATCCCCGCAATGAGGGCGGCGCCCGGAATGCTCGTTGTGGGATCGGGGTCCTCGATGCCGCAATAGCCGGCCAGGCTCATCAGCTCCAGAAACGAAGTGCCGGAATCCAGGAGGTGCGCCAGACGTTCACGCGGCAGCAGCTTTCCGCTGGAGTGGAACCGCCCGGCTGCGCGGGCTGAACGGTCGATCGCGCGCTGTTCCAGCGCACGCACCTCGTCCACAAGCTTCATCATCGAAGCGGCGCTACGTTTGAACTCTGTGCCGGTCCTGGCCACATTCGATTGAAGTATTGCCATCGTTCCTGGGTCCTGATGGAGGGACGGCTCACTGGCTTGGATCCCCCTGTCGCGAGCCGAGTCGCTCCCTCGCTGATGAGTCATCATTGCATGACGATCGCTGCGGTTCTATCAACAATAATGCGCTCGATACTTAAGCGGTGTTTATGAAAATCCGCGTCTAAGCGGGCTGATCGCGGCACAGGCACAGGATGACTTCAAGCTGCGCCCGAGGCCCCCGCGCGTGTGCCACAGTGAACACCACCGCCGCGGCCACGTGGCGCGCCAACGCCGTGGGCAGCAACAAAACGGTGCGCGTGGCGACGTCTACTGCTGCACGGCCTGCGTTGCCACGGGGCTTCGGCTGTCCTTGATCAGCTCGTCGAACTTGCGCCTCGCGTGGGCCAGGCAGCCTGCGGCCTTGCGGTCATGCAGCCGCACGACGCTGTCGTAGGCGCT
>JBDSZM010000034.1:0-3854 GCA_039925165.1 Burkholderiaceae bacterium | reverse complement strand
TCCAGATGGAAGGCACCGGCGGCCAGAGCTTCGGCGCCTTCCTGGCCGAGGGCATCACGATCTACCTGATCGGCGACGCCAACGACTACACCGGCAAGGGCTTGTCGGGCGGACGCATCGCGATCCGACCGAGCATCGACTTCCGGGGCGATGCGACCCAGAACATCATCGTCGGCAATACGGTGCTGTACGGTGCGACCAGCGGCGAGGCCTTCTTCCGCGGCGTGGCCGGCGAGCGCTTCGCGGTGCGGCTGTCGGGTGCGACCGCGGTGGTCGAAGGCACCGGCGACCACGGTTGCGAGTACATGACCGGCGGCACGGTGGTCGTGCTCGGCAAGACCGGGCGCAACTTCGCGGCCGGCATGAGCGGCGGCGTGGCCTACGTCTACGACGAGGACGGCGGCTTCGCCAGCCGCTGCAACACCGCGATGGTGACGCTCGAGAAGGTGCTCGGCGCGGCCGAGCAGGAAGCGCAGGTCGATCGCGCGGTCTGGCACAAGCAGCAGCTCGACGAGGTGGTGCTGAAGGAGCTGATCCAGGGCCACTACAAGTGGACCGGCAGCCTGCGCGCGCGCCACATCCTCGACCACTGGACCGAGTCGCGCGGGCGCTTCGTCAAGGTCTTCCCGAACGAATACCGGCGCGCCCTGCACGAGATCGCCCAGGCCCGGGTGCTGGCCGCCGGCCAGCAGGCGTCGACCAGCGTCGCCGGGACGATCGCGCCCGCCAAGGTCGAGCCGGCACCGGTCACGACGCCGATCGCGGTGCACCGCAGGTCGGTGCCGGCCAAGTAGGCGGCCGCCCTACGCACACCCGTACCAACTCGAACAAACTAGGCGCAGCAGATGGGCAAGATCACCGGCTTCATGGAGTACGAACGTCTCGAGGAAGGCTACGCGCCGGTCGAGATGCGGCTCAAGAACTACAAGGAATTCGTGGTCGGCCTGAAGGCCGACGAGGCCAAGGTGCAGAGCGCGCGCTGTATGGACTGCGGCACGCCGTTCTGCAATTCGGGCTGTCCGGTCAACAACATCATTCCGGACTTCAACGACCTCGTGTACCAGGGCGACTGGAAGAACGCCTTTGCGGTGCTCGACTCGACCAACAACTTTCCCGAGTTCACCGGCCGTATCTGCCCGGCGCCGTGCGAGGCGGCCTGCACGCTCAACGTCAACGACGATGCGGTGGGCATCAAGAGCATCGAGCACGCGATCATCGACCGCGCCTGGGACGAGGGCTGGGTCGTGCCCCGGCCCCCGGCGCGCCGCACCGGCAAGACGGTGGCGGTCGTCGGCTCCGGGCCGGCCGGCATGGCGGCAGCGCAGCAGCTCGCGCGCGCCGGCCATGCCGTCACGCTGTTCGAGAAGAACGATGCGATCGGCGGACTGCTGCGCTACGGCATTCCCGACTTCAAGATGGAGAAGATCCACATCGACCGCCGCGTCGAACAGATGCGCGCCGAGGGAGTGAGTTTTCGCACCGGCGTGATGGTGGGCGCGAAGACCGATCCGCTCGGCAAGGACAGCAAGATCATCAACTGGGCGACTGAAACGGTCACGCCCGAGGAACTGCGTTCGCAGTTCGATGCGGTGCTGCTCGCCGTCGGCGCCGAGCAGTCGCGCGACCTGCCGGTGCCCGGGCGGGACTTGGCTGGCATCCACTACGCGATGGAGTTCCTGCCGTTGCAGAACAAGGTGAACGCCGGCGGTAAGGTCAAGCACCAGCTCACCGCCGCCGGCAAGCACGTGGTCGTGATCGGCGGCGGTGACACCGGCAGCGACTGCGTGGGCACCAGCAACCGCCACGGTGCCGAGAGCGTCACCCAGTTCGAGCTGCTGCCGATGCCGCCCGAGCACGAGAACAAGCCGCTGGTGTGGCCGTACTGGCCGATCAAGCTGCGCACCTCGTCGAGCCACGAGGAAGGCTGCGAGCGCGAGTTCGCGATCGCGACCAAGGAATTCATCGGCGGCGACGGCAAGGACAAGGGCAAGGTCAAGGCGCTGAAGTCGGTGCGGGTCGAGTGGCAGAACGGCAAGATGGCCGAGGTGGCGGGCTCGGAGCAGGTCATCCCGGCCGACCTGGTGCTGCTGGCGATGGGCTTCGTGAGCCCGGTGGCCAGCGTGCTCGACGCCTTCGGGGTGGCGCGCGACGCCCGCGGCAATGCGCGCGCGGGCACCGACCTGGTCGGCGGCTACGCGACCGGCGTCCCGAAGGTGTATGCCGCCGGCGATATGCGGCGCGGCCAGTCGCTGGTGGTGTGGGCGATCCGCGAGGGCCGGCAGGCGGCGCGTGCGATCGATGCGTTTTTGATGGGAGCCACCGACCTGCCGCGCTGAGCACGCGCCGGGACTCGGAATGCGACAATGATTTCCGAGCGGCCCTGGGGGCTGGCTGCGCCCACCCCACCGACCGACGATGCCGAGCGTATCCCCTCCCTTGAAGTCCGACGCCCTGATCGAAGTCGATCACGTCACCTTCGGCTACGACGCTACGCGCACCATCCTCGGCGACATCAGCCTCAGTTTTCCGCGCGGCAAGATCACCGCCATCATCGGCGGCTCGGGTTGCGGCAAGACCACCTTGCTGCGCCTGATCGGCGGCAGCATCGCACCGACGAGTGGCCAGATCCGCTTCGACGGCGAGGGGGTCGACGCGACCGACCGCGAACGCATGTTCCAGATGCGCCGCCGGCTCGGCATGCTGTTCCAGTTCGGCGCCCTGTTCACCGATCTGTCGGTGTTCGAGAACGTCGCCTTCCCGCTGCGCGAGCACGCCGATCTGCCCGAGGCGCTGGTGCGCGACATCGTGCTGATGAAGCTCAACGCGGTCGGATTGCGCGGCGCCGCGCCCTTGCGGATCTCCGAGATCTCGGGCGGCATGGCCCGCCGCGTGGCACTCGCCCGCGCGATCGCCCTCGACCCCGAACTGATCATGTACGACGAGCCGTTCGCGGGGCTCGACCTGATCTCGATGGGCGTCGCCTCGAACCTTATCCGCACCCTGAACGACGTCACCGGCTCGACCTCACTGGTGGTCTCGCACGACGTTGCCGAGTGCATGGCGATCAGCGACCTCGTGATCATGATGGCCGCGCCGGGGCGCATCGTCGCCCAAGGCACGCCCAAGGAAATGATGGACTCGACCGACCCCGAGGTGCGCCAGTTCGTGCGCGGCGAGCCCGACGGACCGGTGAAGTTCCACTTCCCGGCGCCGACGCTGGCCGAGGATTTCGGGGTGGCCGCGTGAGGCGGCGTTTGCACTTAACGCGGCCGGGAAGGTCGGCATGAACCCGCTCGCTGCCGTCGGGGCGCGCACGCTCGGCCTGCTGCGTGCGCTCGGGCACGCCGCGTACTTCTGCGGCGAACTGGTGCGGGCGACCCCGGTCGCACTGCGCCGCTTCTATCTGGTGGTCGCGCAGATCCACGCGATCGGCAACCTCTCGTTGCTGATCATCATGGCCTCGGGCCTGGCGGTCGGCTTCGTGCTCGCGCTGCAGATGTACTACGCGCTCGCCACCTACGGGGCGTCCGAATCGCTCGGCCTGATCGTCAACCTGTCGCTGGTGCGCGAGCTCGGCCCGGTGGTCACGGCGCTGCTCTTTGCGGGCCGCGCCGGGACCTCGCTGACCGCCGAGATCGGCCTCATGAAGGCCGGGGAACAGCTCGCGGCCATGGAGATGATGGCGGTCGATCCGCGCGAGCGCGTGCTGGCGCCGCGCCTGATCGGCGGCATCGTATCGATGCCGATCCTCGCGATCCTGTTTTCGACCGTCGGCATCCTCGGGGCCTATGTGGTCGCGGTGTTGCTGATCGGCGTCGACTCGGGCAATTTCTGGTCGATCATGCAGAACAGCG
>JBDSZM010000033.1:0-12079 GCA_039925165.1 Burkholderiaceae bacterium | reverse complement strand
TCCGCGGTCTTGCGCGCGGCAGCCTCCTGGTAGAGCGCCGGGTAGGCCTCGCTCTCGCGCTGGCGGAAGTCGCTCGACGAGCGCAGCGGCCCTTCCTCGATGATCACGACCGACAGGCCGGCGCGCGTCAGCCGCTCGGCCGTGATGCCGGCGCCGGCGCCACTGCCGACGATGGCGACGTCGCACACGAGCTGCGCCGGCACCGCCGCATGCGGTCCGCCGTGGACCCGCCAGCCGCGCGCCAGGCCGTCGCGGATCGGGTCGGGACGCTGCGGCGCGGCCATCCTCAGACCGCCACCGGGCCGGGGTAGCCGAGTGCCGGCCAGGTCGCTTCGTCGACGTACCAGGCGGCGTTGGTCAGGTCGCGCAGCGCGTGGTAGACCTGCTGCCGCACGGCCAGGGGCGAGGTTCGCATCGACTGCAGGGCGGCGCCGATATCGGCGGTCGAGGCCTGCGGCCAGTCGGTGGCCAGGCCGGCCAGCAGGCGGCGCCCCGGCACCGCCGACAGCAGCGCCAGTACCTGCGACAGTTCGGCGCGCGGGGCCGGTGCAAGGCTCGCGATCGCGGCCTGCAGGCGCCGTGCGTGGGCATCGAGCGCCGCCTCGCGGGTCGGCGCATCGGCCGGCAGGCTACCGTCGAGCACCGCGCGCGCGACGCCGCGAAACACCGCCGCGCCGCCGGTCGACAGCCGGCCGTCAACCCAGCCGGGATGCCACCACGCCGCGCCGCCGCCGACCAGGGCCAGCACCGCGGTCGCGCCGAGGCCGAGCTGGAGCAGACGCCGTCGTTGCATGGGCGGCGAGTGTTGCATCATTCGCCCCGGCCTCCTTAGAGGCCCGTGCCTAACCCGAACCCCTGCCGAACCCGCCGCACCCGCCCGCCTGAATGTCGATCGACGCCGCGACCATCCTTCGTCACCTGGCCGCGGTCGGCGCCGAACGCAGCCGTCGAGCCGCCGATCCGGGGCTCGGCGCCGCGGTGCAGCAGGTCAAGCGTTACCAGCAGGCGCGCTTCTCGCACACCTATGCCGACCTGCTGGCCTCGCCGCGCTACCGGCCGGCGGCGCAGTTCTTTCTCGACGAGCTGTACGGCCCGCGCGACTTCAGCCAGCGCGACAGCCAGTTCGAGCGCGTCGTGCCGGCGCTGGTGCGGCTGTTTCCGCTGCCGATCGTGGGCACCGTCGCGACCCTGGCCGGGCTGCATGCGCTGTCGGAGCAGCTCGACAGCGCGATGGCCGGGCGACTCGCTGCCGGCGCGGTGCTCGATACCGAATCCTATGCACGCGCCTGGCAGGCCAGCGCGACGCCGGCCGAGCGCGAGCGCCAGATCGCGCTCACGCTCGAGGTCGGCCGCTCGCTCGACCGGCTGACCCGCAACCTGCTGGTGCGCAACAGCCTGCGCCTGATGCGCGGGCCGGCCCGCGCGGCAGGACTGGGCGAGCTGCAAAGTTTTCTCGAATCCGGCTTCGAGGCGTTCCGCAGGATGCACGGCGCGCAGGAGTTCCTCGGCCTGGTCGAGGCGCGCGAGCAGCGGCTGAACCGCGCGCTGTTCGACGCCGCCCCGACGACCGACCCCGAAGCGCTCGCGCGCCTGCTGCCCGGATCGCCGGCTGCCGCATGAACCGCGATTTCGAACGTGCCGGCCTGCAGGTGTTCGAGCGCGGCTGGCTCTCGTCGAACAACATCCTGTTCGGTGCCGGTGCCGGTGCCGGTGCCGCTGCCGATGTCGACACCGAGACCGCAATCGTCGACACCGGCTACGTGAGCCACGCCGCGCAGACGCTGGCGCTGGTGCGCGCCGGCCTGCGCGGGCGCCGGCTCGACCGCATCGTCAACACCCACCTGCACTCCGACCACTGCGGCGGCAACCACGCGCTGCAGCAGGCCCACGGCTGCACGATCGACGTGCCGGCCGACAGCGCCGACGCGGTCGACCGCTGGGACGAGGCGGCGTTGACCTTCCGCGACACCGGCCAGGCCTGCCCGCGCTACACCCGCAGCGGTGTGCTGGCGCCCGGCACCCCGGTCCGGCTCGGCGGGCACGCCTGGCAGGTCCTGGCATCGCCCGGCCACGACCCGGATTCGGTCGTGTTGCATCAGCCCGAGTTCGAGCTGCTGATCTCGGCCGACGCGCTGTGGGAGAACGGCTTCGGGGTCGTGTTTCCCGAGCTCGATGCGGTCGACGCCTTCGACGCGGTGCGCGCCACGCTCGATCTGATCGCGACGCTGCGCCTGCGCTGGATCATCCCCGGCCACGGCGCGCCCTTTGCCGACGCGGCGGCGGCGCTCGGCCGCGCGCGTCGACGCCTCGACGCGATGCAGGCGCAGCCGCTCAAGCACGCGCGCCACGCGGCCAAGGTGCTGATCAAGTTCCACCTGCTCGAGGTGCAGGCGCTGGAGTGGCCCGATCTGCTGGCCTGGGTGCGGGCCACTCCGTATTTCGCGCGCCTGAGAGGGCGCTTCTTCGCCGACGAACCGTTCGACGACTGGGTCGAGGCGTTGATCGGCGAGCTGCGTCAGGTCGGCGCCCTGCGCCTTGACGCCGGGCGCATCGTCAACGTCTAGGGAATACGCGGGCCCGGGGCGGGCCCGCGAGGTTCATCTCACTCGTCAGCCGTGTACGCGAGCTGGCCGCGAATGGCACCGCTCGGGTACACGCTGTTGTGGATGTTCACGTAGAACCCGGTCGGGTTGTTCAGGATTTCCTGGACCGATCCGCCGTTGGCGAACTTGCCCGGTTCGCCGTCGCTCAGGCAATCACCGGCCTGCCCGTTCTGCGGCCACGCCAGGTTCGCGACAATCAGGCCGTTGATACCGCGAGCGCCGCGGTGGATGTGCGCGGCACGCCCGTTGCCTGGCGCCTGCTTCAGTTCGTCGATCTTTTTCACGCCGACCAGCAGATAGCACAAGGTATTGGGGTCGCCGTCGATGCCGAACACATAGGCCTCGGCGCGGCCGTTCGGGTCGCCCACCATGCCCGAGTTGGTGGCATTGGTCGCGACCTCTTCGCTACCGCGAAGTTCGGCTTCGAGGACGATGTTCGAGTGCCCGGCATAGGCCTGCGGTGACCAGGCGGCCAGAAAGGCCAGTCCGGCGGCGGCGAGGGACGGAATCCTGATGAACTTGCTCATGGGTTTAGTCCTTTGACGGTGACGGGTTCGAAAGCCCCCGCGAGGCAGGGGTGAGCAAACTACGGGCCGGGGCGCCGGCCGGATGCAGCCCGGTCGAAATTCAGTTCTCCAGCCTCGGCCGGGGTTCGGCACCACGCTGCAGCGCGCCGGACCTCAGCGCGGCGTGCCCAGCACCTGGGTCCAATAAATCTTGCCGATGCTCGCGCCGTCGACCGCGTAAGCCGCGCCCATTTCGGTGTAACCCGGGTCCATCAGGTTGGCGCAGTGGCCCGGGCTCGCGACCCAGCCGGCCACCGCCGCCGACGGATCGCCCTGGCCGGCGGCGATGTTCTCGCCGATGCGCCGGCCGACATAGCCCTGGCGCGCGGAGCGCTCGGCGACGTCGCTGCCGTCGCGGCCCCGATGGTCGAAATAATCCTGCCGCGCCATGTCCTGGCTGTGGCCGAACGCGGCCTGGCCGAGCGGCGCGCTCCAGCGCAGCGGTCGCGCGGCGGGGTAGCGGCGCTGGCCGCACAGGCGGGCCTGGGCGCGCGCCGCATTCACTTGTGTCAGCACCTCGCGCCCGGCTTGCGGCCAGGGGGCGAGGTCGGGCGCCAGCAGCGGTTGCGCGAGCAGCACCCGCCAGCGCCCGCGGGCGTCGCGGTCGCTGGCGATGCGCGTGAAACCCGGGTCGAGCAACAGCCGGCAATAGCGCTCGCGCAGCAGCGTCATCGCGGCGCCGGCCTGGCCGGGGCCGCCGATCACGATGGCCTGGGCCCGCGCCGACAGATAGCCCGCGCGGTCGAGCGCCGCCTGCAGCGGGCCGCTGCCGGGGTCGAACCCGACCGCCGCCAGCGCGGCGTCGCTGTGCAGCGGCGTCAGTGGCGGGCCGTCCCGGCCCTCGCAGGGCGGGGCCTCGGCGCGGTAGCGGTTGATCAGTTCGGTGAGTTCGGCCGCCGGCTCGGCGTGGGTCGGGCCGGCGTTGCCGACCAGCAAGGTCGCGGCGACCGCGAGGTGGGTCAGCACCGCCGAACGGCGGCGCGGCAGGCGGTCAGGATCACCATTCCGGGGCAAGGGCAAGGGCAAGGGCATCGGCGATGGAGTGGTGCGGGCGCTTTCGGGTTCCCGCCACCGCCGCGGCCGCGGCGCCGGCACCGCTTTTGCTGCATCCTTGCCGGTTTCGTTCCTCTCTCTTGCCCCCTTTGGACCCCACCATGCCCGCTGCCACCCACCACCTGCCCAACCACGAAGGTCAGACCGTCCCTCACGTCACGTTCAAGGTCCGCCGCGGCGCCGACTGGGGCAGCGTCACCAGCGACGAGATCTTCGGCGGCAAGAACGTCATCGTGTTCTCGCTGCCCGGCGCCTTCACGCCCACCTGTTCGGCCACCCATCTGCCGCGCTACAACCAGCTCGCGCCGGTGTTCAAGCGCCTGGGCATCGACCAGATCGTCTGCATCGCGGTCAACGACCCGTTCGTGATGGAGGCCTGGGGCAAGGACCAGGAAGCGCAGAACGTGCTGCTGCTGCCCGACGGCAACGGCGCCTTCACGCGCGGCATGGGCTTGCTGGTCGACAAGAGCGAGCTCAACTTCGGCGAGCGCTCGTGGCGCTATTCGATGCTGGTGCGCGACCGGACGATCGAGAAGATGTTCATCGAGCCCGACGAGCCGGGCGATCCGTTCAAGGTCTCGGACGCCGACACGATGCTGGCCTACCTCGACCCGAAGGCGACGCAGCCCGAGCAGATCGCGCTGCTGTCGCGCGAGGGCTGCGCCTTCTGCGCGCAGGCCAAGAAGAGCCTCGACGCCGCCGGCGTGCACTACGTGGACGTGCCGCTGGCGCACACCGTGCGCAGCACCGCGCTCGGTGCGATCGCCGGCGCACAGACCGTGCCGCAACTGTTTGCCAACGGCCAGCGTGTCGGCGGCAGTGCCGAGATCGAGCGCTGGCTGAAGGAGCGCGTCGCAAGCTGAGCCGCGAGCCTTCTCGGACAGCGCGGCGCCTATAGTCGCCGCGCATGAGCGAGCCGCAAGCGCAGCAGCAGGAATCGCGCGCCGCCTGGGCGGTGGTCTGGGCGGCGTTCTTCTGCCTGGCGGTCATCTTCGGCGTCGCCTATTCCTTCGCCGCCTTCTTCGAGTCCTTTACGCACGAGTTCGCGGCGCGCCGGGCCGACGTGGCGCTGGTGTTCGGTCTCTCGGGGCTGATCTATTTCGTGCTCGGCGCCGGCGGCGGGCTGCTCGCCGACCGCTACGGACCGCGCAAGGTGTGCTGCGCCGGCATGCTGTTCATCGCCGGCGGGCTGCTCGCCACCAGCTACGCGGATTCGATCTCGATGGTCTATGCCGCCTACGGTGTCGGCGTCGGGGTCGGCATCGCGCTCGTCTATACGCCGGCGATCGCCTGCGTGCAGCCGTGGTTTACGAAACGGCGCGGCCTCGCGGCCGGGCTGGCCAGCGCCGGCATCGGCGCCGGCACGGTGGCGGTGCCGCTGCTCGCGACCGCCGCCATCGGCGCCTTCGAGTGGCGCGAGGCGCTGCGCTGGCTCGCGCTCGGCACGCTGCTGCTCGGCGTCGGCGCGGCCTGGCAGCTGCGCCGCGCCCCCAACGCGGCGTCACGCGGCGCCAGCGCGTCGGGCGCCACGCTCGGGCAGGCGCTGCGCAGCCGCCAGTTCCAGTGGCTCTATTTCATGGCCTTCTGCGCCAGCCCGGTGATGTTCATCCCGTTCGCGCATGTCTCGGCCGCGGCGCGCGACCTGCGCATCGGCGACGCGCAGGCGGTCGGCCTGGTCGGCCTGATCGGCATCGGCAGCCTGGTCGGGCGCTTCGCGATCGGCGCGCTGGCCGACCGGCTCGGGCGGGTCCGCACGCTGGTGCTGGTGCAGGCGTCGATGGGCGCGTCGTACCTGCTGTGGGGCGCGGCCGACGGCTACGTCGCGCTGGCGCTGTTCGCGGTCTGGTTCGGGCTGTCGTACGGCGGCATCGTGTCGCTGATGCCGGCCATCTGCATGGACCTGTTCGGCGCCCGCGCTGTGTCCAGCATCGTCGGCACGCTGTATACCGGCGCGGCGCTCGGCAACCTGCTCGGCCCGGTGCTGGCCGGCGCGGTATTCGACGCCAGCGCGAGCTACACGCCGGTGATCGCCGGCTGCCTGCTGCTGGCCGCCGTCGCAACCCTGGCCGCGGCGCGGCTGGTGCGTCCTGCCGAGGCCGCCTACTGATGAAGGACCCTGGGTCGGTGCCGCCGAGACCGGCACGCTCGCGGCGGGCCGCCTACCTCGACCTGATCCGCTGGAATCGCCCGGCCGGCACTTATCTGCTGCTGTGGCCCACGCTGTCGGCGCTGTGGATCGCGGCCGGCGGCTTTCCGGGCTGGCACCTGCTGGCGGTGTTCGTTCTCGGCACCTTCCTCATGCGCAGTGCCGGCTGCGCCGTCAACGACGTGGCCGACCGCGAGTTCGACCGCCACGTCAAGCGCACCGCGCAGCGGCCCGTCACCACCGGCGAGATCGGCGTGCGCGCCGCGCTGGCATTCGGCGCGGCGCTGGCGCTGGCGGCCTTTCTACTGGTGCTGACGACCAACGCCGCGACGGTGGCGTGGAGCGTGGCCGCGCTCGCGGTCAGCATCGCCTATCCGTACACCAAGCGCTATTTCTCGATGCCGCAGGCGGTGCTCGGGGTGGCGTTCAGCTTCGGCATCCCGATGGCCTTCGCGGCGGTGCGCGGCGGCGATGCATGGAACCTTGCGGCGCTGCGCGACGCGGTGCCGCCGCTCGCCTGGGGGCTGCTGCTCGGCAACCTGTTCTGGGTCCTCGCCTACGACACCGAATACGCGATGGTCGACCGTGACGACGACCTGCGGATCGGCATCCGCACCTCGGCCATCACCTTCGGCCGGTTCGACGTGGCGGCGGTGATGGCGAGCTATGCGGCGTTCCTCGCCGTCTGGGCGCTGCTCGGCGCGCGGATCGGCCTGGGCATCACCTATTTCCTCGGCCTCGGGGTGGCCGGCGCCATCGCGCTGTGGCACGCAACGCTGATCCGCGACCGCAGCCGCGAGGGCTGCTTCCGCGCCTTCCGGCTCAACCACTGGCTCGGCTTCGCAGTCTTCGCCGGGGTCGCGCTCGACGTCCTGCTGCGGGTGCGCACCGGCTGACAAGCGGCGCCGCGCGGGCGCAGAATCGTCGCCACGCAGCGGCCGCGTCACGGCCGGCACACGCACGGAGGCGGGTCATGGGCAGCGTCATCGGCGGGACATCAAGGGGCGGCAAGCGCTGGATCGGCGCCCTGCTGATCGGGGCCTCGGCATGGCTCGGCGGCTGCGCCCAGATCGCACCGTGGGCCGGCCCCGCCGGCATGCTGGACGACGCCGCGTTTGCACCACCGACCGAGCCGGTGGATGCCGCGCAGGCGCTGGCCATCAGCCCGGCGATGCAGCGCTACCTGCGCGACAAGATCGCGGTGCGCGCCACGTCGGACGATCGCCGCAAGGCACTGATCGACGCGCTGTACCGCCAGGGTGCGCTCAAGCTCGACTACGACGCCAGCCGCACGCGCAATGCCGCGCAGGCCTTCGAGGCGCGCGCCGGCAACTGCCTCTCGCTCGTAATGATGACCGGCGCGTTCGCCAAGGAACTCGGCCTCGCGGTGCGCTACCAGGAGGTCCGCACCGACGAGGTCTACGAGCGCTGGGGCGACCTGGTGTTCGCGATCGGCCACGTCAATCTGGCGCTCGCCGACCCGCGCCGCCGCATCGGGCCGGGGCGCGAGTCCGAGAACGAACTGGTGGTCGACTTCCAGCCGCCGCGCTCGCTCGCGACGCTGCCTTACCGAATCGTCGACGAGGCCACGCTGACCGCGATGTACCTCAACAATCGCGCTGCCGAGGCGCTGGGCGACGGGCACGTCGACAACGCCTACTGGTGGGCACGCGAGGCGGTGCGCAGCGCGCCGCTGTATCTGCCGGCCTACAACACGCTCGCCGTGGTGTACCGGCAGCACCGCCAGCCGGCCCTGGCCGAGCGCGTGCTGACGCAGCTGCTGACCCAGCAGCCCGACAACCCGCGGGTGCTGTCGAATCTGGTGCTGGCGGTGCGCGCACAAGGTCGCAACGCCGAGGCCGACGCCCTCGCGCAACGCCTCGCCCGTCTCGAGCCCGACCCGCCGTATGTCGACTTCAACCGCGCGATGGCCGCGCTGGACGCCGGCAACCTGACCGGCGCGCGCGATCTCTTCGCCAGAGAAGTGGCGCGCGCCCCGTACAACCACGAGTTCCAGTTCTGGCTCGGTGCGACCTATGCGCGGATGGGCGATGCGACGCGGGCCGCGACGCACCTGAATGCCGCCATCGAGGCGAGTCCGAGCCGCGGGACCCGCGAGATCTATGCGACCAAGCTGGCGCGCTTGCGGGCGGTGCAGGCGCATTGACACCCCCCGCCCAAGCCGCTTTCGAGCCCGGTCACGGTGCCAGCCGCCGCGCCGTGCCGCCCGATCACCGCCGCGTCCCTGCGATGATGCAACCCGAACCGGAGAGACCGATGACCCCGAAGAACACCCTCTGCCTGTGGTTCGACGGTAACGCCGCCGACGCGGCCCGGTTCTATGCGCAGACCTTCCCCGACAGCGCGATCAGCGCCATCCACCTGGCCCCGGGGGACTACCCCGACGGCAAGGAAGGCGATGTCCTGACGGTCGAGTTCAGCGTGCTCGGCATTCCCTGCCTCGGCCTGAACGGCGGTCCGCACTTCAAGCACAGCGAGGCTTTCTCGTTCCAAGTCGCGACCGACGATCAGGCCGAGACCGACCGTCTGTGGAACGCGATCGTCGAGAACGGTGGCCAGGAAAGCGAGTGCGGTTGGTGCAAGGACCGCTGGGGCCTGTCGTGGCAGATCACGCCGCGCGCCTTGACCGACGGAGTCACCGACCCCGACCGCGCGGCCGCCAAGCGCGTGTTCGAGGCCATGATGACGATGCGCAAGATCGACATCGCGGCGATCGAGGCGGCGCGCAAGGGCTGACGGCGTCCCGGCGGGCCCCGACGATGCCCGGCAGCCATGCCATGATGAGCGGATGAACAGCCGCCCGCTCGGAATCGTCGACGAACGACGCTTCCTCGACGGCGGCGGCGCGATGGGGGCGCTGATCCGCGGCCACGACTGGGCCGCCACCCCGCTCGGTCCGCCCGAGGGCTGGCCGGCACCGCTGCGCACCGCGGTGCGGCTCATGCTCACCACCAACCACCCGATGTTCCTGTTCTGGGGGCCGCGCGGCATCTGCCTCTACAACGACGCCTACAGCCGATCGCTCGGCCCCGAGAAGCACCCCGCCATCCTCGGCATGTCCGCCCGTGAAGCGTGGCAGGAGATCTGGCCCATCATCGGCCCGCAGATCGAGCTGGTGATGCGCGGCGACGGTGCGACCTGGGCCGAGAACGCGCTGGTGCCGATCGACCGCCACGGCCGCCGCGAGGACGTCTACTGGACCTACGGCTACAGCCCGCTCGACGACCCCACGGCGGCCTCGGGCGTGGGTGGGGTCCTGGTTCTGTGCACCGAAACCACCGAGCAGGTACTGATGGCGGGGCGGCTGCGCGCAGCCGAGCAGCGCTGGCGTCAGCTGTTCCAGCAGGCACCGGGCTTTGTCTGCGTGCTGCGCGGACGCGAGCACGAGTTCGAGTTCGCCAACCCGGCCTATTTCACGCTGGTCGGTCGCGACGATATCGTCGGCCACACGGTCGACACGGTGATGCCGTGGGCCCGCGACCAGGGGTTCACCGCCCTGCTCGACGGTGTCTACGCGACCGGTCATGCCCATGTCGCGCTGTCGGCGCCGATCGTCATGCCGGCGCGCGACGGCGAGCCGGCATCGACGCGCTACCTCGACTTCGTCTACCAGCCGCTGCGCAACGCGCAGGGCGGCATCGACGGCATCTTCGTGCTCGGCTCGGACGTGACCGAGCGCCAGCAGGCGATCGACGCCCTGCGCGAGAGCGAACGCCGACTCCGACTGGCCAAGGAAGCAGCCGACCTCGGCATCCACGACTACGACGTGCGCGCCGACCGGATCGAATTGGATGCGCGCGGACGATCGCTGTGGGGCGTGGCCGAGGACGAGCCCTTCACCTACGAGGTGTTCGAGGCCGGACTGCATCCCGACGACGTCGCGCCGACGCGGGCGCAGGTCGAGCGCGCTCTCGACCCGGCCGGCGACGGGCGCTATGAGGCCGAGTACCGCGTGGTCCACCGGGTCGACCGCCGCACCCGCTGGGTCCAGGCCACCGGTCGCGTCAGCTTGGTCGACGGGCAGCCGGTGCGGCTGGTCGGCACGGTGCTCGACATCACCGAGCGCAAACTGGCCGACGCGCGCCGGACCGAATTCCTGGCCACGCTCGGCCATGAACTGCGCAATCCGCTCGGGCCGATCGCCAACTCGTTGCAGGTGCTCAAGCGCCAGCCCGGCCTGCCCGAGCCGGTGCAGAAAGCCCATGCCGTCATCGACCGCCAGCTCCGGCACATGGTGCGGCTGCTCGAGGACCTGCTCGACGTGGTGCGCGTGACGAGCGGACGGATCGAGTTGCGACCCGAGCCGGTGGCCCTGGCCGAGGTGGTCAAGCTCGCACTCGAGGCCGCCGCACCGCAGGTCGAGCGCGGCGGGCACGCGGTCGAGGTGCGTGCGCCGGCCGATCCGGTGTTCGTTTCGGCCGACCCGGTGCGGCTGTCGCAGGTGTTCTCCAACCTCGTCATCAACGCCAGCAAGTACAGCGATGCCGGCTCGCGCATCGAAGTGGCGATCGAACGCGCGGACGATGGCGCGGTCGCGGTGCGGGTCGTCGACCAGGGCATCGGCATCGAGCCGGCCTACCTGCCGCGCGTGTTCGACATGTTCTCGCAGGCCGAGCCGTCGCTGTCGCGCTCGCAGGGCGGCCTGGGCGTCGGGCTGTCGCTCGCCAAGGGGTTGACCGAACTGCACGGCGGCTCGATCGACGTGCGCAGCGCCGGCCTCGGCCGCGGCAGCGAATTCGTGGTGCGCCTGCCGGTGCTCGGCGATGCCGCGTTGGCCGTCGGCTCGGGCAGCGCACCGCCGCTCACCGCCGGGCCGTTGAGCGGGCGCCGGGTGCTGGTGGTCGACGACAACCGCGATGCCGCCCTCAGTCTGGCGAGCCTGCTCGAACTCGACGCCGCGACGGTGTCGGTGGCGGGGGATGGCGTGGAGGCTCTGCGGCTGGCGCAGCCCGGCCTGTTCGACGTCGTGCTGCTCGACATCGGCCTGCCGGGTCTCAATGGCTACGAGGTCTGCCGCGCCCTGCGCGCGCGCGACGGCGGCGCTGACCTGCGGGTGCTGGCCCTGACCGGCTGGGGCCAGGCGGAGGACCGGGCGCACACCCGCGCGGCCGGCTTCAACGGGCACCTGGTCAAGCCGATCGACTACGACGAACTGGTGCGCGCGATCGCCACGCCGTCGGCGCTGCCGAGCGCCACGCCATGACGTCCCTGCGCTGCGACCGCACCCTGGCGTGGGCCGCGCTGCAGGGCCACTATCACGCGCACGGACGCGACTTCGACCTGCGCGAGGCCTTCGCGCGCGACCCGGGCCGGGTCGACGCGCTGACCGTGCAAGCGCCCGAGGTGCTGGCCGACCTGTCGAAGAACCGGATCGACACAGCGACGCTGCATTTCCTGCTCGACCTGGCGACCGAGCGCGGCGTCGAGGCGCAGCGCGACGCGATGCTGCGCGGCGACCCGATCAACTTCACCGAGGGCCGCGCGGTTCTGCACACCGCGCTGCGTGCACCGCGCGGGCAGGGCCCGCACTCGGCCGAGGTGCACGCCGTGCTCGACGCCATGCTGGCGTATGCCGAGACGGTGCGCGACGCGGCGGCGAGCGGCATCCGCCACGTCGTCAACATCGGCATCGGCGGCAGCGACCTGGGCCCGCAGATGCTGGTGCCGGCGCTCGACGCCTTCGTGCATCC
>JBDSZM010000032.1:0-6680 GCA_039925165.1 Burkholderiaceae bacterium | reverse complement strand
CCCACGGCGACACGTTGGTCGACGCGTCGGGCGCCTCGAAATTGCGATAACCCCACCAGTGGCCGAGGCCGTTGATGATGCCGGTGGCCATGACCGGGATCCACAGCATCTGCACCGCCCAGACCGTCAGGCCGAGCGCGCCGAACAACAGCATATCGATCATCAGCATCACGCCCACTCCCTGCCAGCTGAAGCGCGTGTAGAGGTTGCGCTCGAGCCAGTCGTCGGGCGTGCCGAGACCGTACTTGACCATCGTCTCCTTGACCTTGGACTCGGCCCGATACAGCTCGACGCCGGTCAGCAGCACCGTCTTGATGCCGCGCGTCTGCGGGCTGTGCGGGTCTTCCTCGGTCTCGCACTTGGCGTGGTGCTTGCGGTGGATCGCGACGAATTCCTTCGTCACCATGCCGGTCGTCAGCCACAGCCAGAAGCGAAAGAAGTGCGCCGGCGCGGCGTGCAGGTCGAGCGCGCGATGCGACTGCGCGCGGTGCAGAAACACGGTCACCGAGACGATCGTGATGTGGGTCGCGATCAGCGTGATCAGGACCACCTGCCACAGGCTGAAGCCCGCAAGACCGTGGGCCAGCCAGCCGAGCAGGCCCTCTGCCACCGACGACAGAACGTTCATGGAGTCGCTTTCCTTGAGATAAAGCCACCGGGCGGTGGCCTCGACACAGCGAGCGATTGTAGGTCAGCGATCCTCGCCATCCCATTCGGACGGTCATTCGCAAACCCCGAATACAAAGCAGATGAGGGCGCTGTTGACACGATCAAGGCGTGGCCTCAGCGGCGTTGCCACAGCGCCGCGAAGAAGCCGTCGGTGCCGTGCCGGTGTGGCCACAAACGCAGGAAGTCGTCGCGCACCAACGTCTCGGCCTGGGCGACATGTGCCTTGGCCAGCGCGTCGGCGGCGGGCAGGCGCTCGAACTGGTCGGCCGACGCCTCGCCGAAGGCCTGCGCAATGTCCTCGTTCTCGGATTCGAGCAGGCTGCAGGTGGCGTAGACGAGCCGTCCTCCCGACTTCACCAGCCGCGCCGCGCTGGCCAGGATCAGCCCCTGCTTGACGCGCATCTCGTCGATGCCCTGCGGCGTCTGGCGCCACTTCAGGTCCGGGTTGCGGCGCAGTGTGCCCAGACCACTGCAAGGCGCGTCCACCAGCACCCGGTCGATCTTGCCGGCCAGGCGCTTGATGCGATCGTCGCGCTCGTGCGCGATCTGCGCCGGATAGACATTCGACAGCCCGCTGCGCGCCAGCCGCGGCTTCAGCGCCGCCAGCCGGTGGCCCGAGGTGTCGAAAGCGTACAGGCGTCCGGTATTGCGCATCGCCGCGCCCAGCGCGAGCGTCTTGCCGCCCGCGCCGGCGCAGAAGTCGACCACCATCTCGCCGCGCTTGGCATCGAGCAGCAGCGCGAGCAGCTGGCTGCCCTCGTCCTGCACTTCGACATCGCCGCGCAGGAAGACATCGAGCTTGTGCAGCGCCGGCTTGCCGTGGATGCGCAGGCCGAGCGGCGAATAGGGCGTCGGCAAGGCCTCGACGCCGGCTGCCAGGAAGGCGGCCTGCACGTCCTCGCGCTTGGCCTTCAGCGCGTTGACGCGCAGGTCGAGCGGCGCCGGCTGCGCCAGGCTGTCGACCAGCGGCCAGAACTCGTCACCGAGCGCGCCACGCAGCCGCTCGGCCAGCCAGTCGGGCAGGTTATGGCGCAGCTTGTCGGGCAGCGCACTGCGGTCGATCGCCGCAACGCGTGCCAGCCACGCCGGCTCGGCATCGTCGAGTGCGGCGCGCAGGAATGCCTCGTTGCCCTGCCAGCCGAGGATCGCGAGTCGCCGCTCCAGCTCGCCGCGGCCCGACTGCGCCAGGTGCAACAGCAAGGGACGCTGGCGCAGCACGGTGTAAGTGGTTTCCGCGAGCGTGTGGCGCTCGCGCTGGCCGAGCGCGCGGTGTTCGCGGAAGAAGTCGGAGACGATGCCGTCGGCCGGTTGCTTGAACTGCAGCACCCGGTGCAGCAGTTCGGTCGTCAGTTCTAGCAAGGCGGGCGGATTCATCGGCCGATTATCCCGGCGGGTCGACGGCCCGCGTTCCGGTGGCAGTCGCTCAGAACAGGAGCTGCGACGCGCCGTCGAGCTGGCGCACGCGCAGGCCGTCGACCTGCAGCCGCTCGTGGACGATCCAGCCCAGCGCCAGCGGGTACAGCCGGTGTTCGGCCGCCAGCACCCGCGCGGCCAGCACCGCCGGCGTGTCGTCGGCCAGGACCGGCACCACCGCCTGCGCAATGATCGGGCCGTGGTCGAGCGTCGGCGTCACGTAGTGCACCGTCGCCCCCACGGCCCGGCAGCCGGCGTCGATCGCGCGCCGGTGCGTGTTCAGCCCCGGAAACGCCGGCAGCAGCGACGGATGGATGTTGACCAGCCGGCCGGCATACCGCGCGACGAAGGCGTCGCCGAGGATGCGCATGAAGCCGGCGAGCACGATCACGTCCGCCGCCAGGGCGTCGAGGCAGGCCGCCAGCGCGGCGTCGAACGCCTCGCGCGAAACGTGATCGGAAGGCGCGATCACCTGCACCGCGACCCCCAGGCGGCGCGCGACGTCGAGGCCCGCCGCGTCGGCCCGGCTCGCGACGACGCCGACCACCTGCGCCGGCCAGGCCTGCGCCACGCAGGCGTGCACGATGGCCTCGAGGTTGGAGCCACGGCCCGAGATCAGGATCGCGAGGCGCTTCACGCGCCGCTCCCTCCGCGCCGAAGCGGGCTCCCGGCCGCGCCGCCCGTGCGGCTAGCGCGCCGTGTCGGCACCGGCCAGCGTCGCAAGCGCGCGTTCGACCTCGACCGCACTCGCGCCCTCCGCGCGCAACACGGGCGCCGCGGCCGCCGCCGACGGGTCGGCCTTCAGGCGCGCGACCCATAGGCCGGCATCGCGGCCGCTGTCAAAGCCGTCGCTCTGCAGCAGCAGCTGGCCGTCTCCCGCCACCAACTTGAAATAGAAGCGGCCGTCGGACTCGCGGTACTGCTTGAAACTCGGCAGCGGGGCCTTGCCCCTGGAGTTCGATGTTCCCAAGGTCGCGGTCGCGAATATTGCGACACCTTCCAACGTGACCGACGCCGCGGCCGCGTCGCCGGCCGCCACCATCCGCCGCAATCCCACCGCCTGCCGCAGCTCGGCCAGGAACGGCGCCGCCCTCGCGCGGGCCTTCGCGGCGCCAGCGAGCAACGCGGTCTCGATGCGTTGCGGATGCGCGATGAGCGCCTCGTAGCGGGCGCGCATCGGCGCCAGTTCGGTTTCAAGCCGGTCCACCACGCGCGCCTTGGCGTCGCCCCAGCCCAGCCCGCCGCGAAGGGCGGCGCGCAGGTCGGCGCGCTGCGCGTCGTCGGCAAAGGCGTCGAACAACGCGACCAGTTGCGCGCCCTCGGGCTCCTTCGGCTCGCCGGGCAGGCGCGAGTCGGTGACGACGCGGGCGATCGCCTCGCGCAGGCCGTGCGGGCCACCCTCGAACAGCGGCACCGTGTTGTCGTAGCTCTTGCTCATCTTGCGACCGTCGAGGCCGGGCAGCATCGCGACCCGCTCGTCGATGTCGGCCTGCGGCAGCACGAACAGCTCGCGCCCGGCGCCGAACAGGTGGTTGAAGCGCTGCGCCAGGTCGCGCGCCATCTCGATGTGCTGGACCTGGTCGCGACCGACCGGGACCCGATGCGCGTTGAACATCAGGATATCGGCCGCCATCAGGATCGGGTAGCTGTACAGGCCCATCGTGATGCCGGCATCGACGTCCTCGCCGGCCGCAAGGTTCGCGTCGGCGGCCGCCTTGTAGGCATGGGCACGGTTCATCTGGCCCTTCGACGCGACGCAGGTCAGCAGCCACGTCAGCTCCGGGATCTCGACGATGTCGCTCTGGCGGTAG
Source organism: Burkholderiaceae bacterium (assembly GCA_039925165.1). Taxonomy (GTDB): domain Bacteria; phylum Pseudomonadota; class Gammaproteobacteria; order Burkholderiales; family Burkholderiaceae_C; genus JBDSEG01. The sequence goes on along the minus strand of JBDSZM010000032.1, from coordinate 2,787 downwards.
AAGGTCACCCGCTCGGGATCGAGCCCGGCCGCCAGCCAGGTCGCGGCGATCTCGAGGCTCGACCGCGCGATCCGCGCCGGCTCGTCGCACTTGATCAAGGCGTGGTAGTCGGCCAGGAAGAGAAAGCTCTCGACGCCCGGCTCGCGACTGGCGGCGACCGCCGGCCGGATCGCGCCGACATAGTTGCCCAGGTGCGGGGTGCCGGTGGTGGTGATGCCTGTGAGGACGCGTCGGGTCATGAACAATTCGGAAAACGTGAAGGCCGGCCGTCACCCGCCCAGCGCCGTGGAAAGCGAACGGTCAGATCGCTGCGGTGACGACGATCTCGATGCGCCAGCCCGGCCGCGCCAGGCGCGCCTGCACGGTCGCGCGCGGCGGCGCGTCGCCGGGCGCGACCCAGTCGTCCCAGACCTCGTTCATGGCGTCGAAATCGGCCATGTCGACCAGAAAGATCTGCGCCATCAGGATGTGAGCGCGGTCGCTGCCGGCCTCGCCGAGCAACCGGTCGATCTGCGCCAGCACCTGCGTGGTCTGGCCGCCGATGTCCTGCGCCGGGTCGGCCGCGACCTGGCCGGCCAGGTAGACCGTGCCGTTGAAGACCGTGATCTCGGACATTCGATCGCCGACGTGGATGCGGCGCAGGCCTTGGGTCATGACGAGGCTCCGGAAGAGGGTTTGGGAGGGGGGTGCTTGGCGGCGTGCTTGCCGGACGGCCGAACCGTCGCGGCGTGGAGCGGCGGCGCGGTCTTCGCGCCCAGACGCGACTCGGTGCCTTCCATCAGCTTGCGCAGGTTGCCCCGGTGGCGCCAGACGAGCAGCAGCGACATCGCCGCCACCGCCACCGCGACCGGTCCGCCGCCCCAGATCAGCAACTGGTAGAACGGCGCGAACGCGGCGGCGACCAGCGAAGCCAGCGACGCGTAGCGGAAGAAGGCCGCGATGATCAGCCAGGTCGCGAGCGTCGCGAGGCCGAGCCAGGGATTGAGCGCGAGCAGCACGCCGGCAGCCGTCGCCACGCCCTTGCCGCCTTTGAAGCGGAAGAACACCGGCCACAGATGGCCGAGAAACGCCGCCAGCCCGACCAGCGCCAGCGTTGCCTCGCCGAGGCCGAAGCGCTCGCCGTACAGGCGCACCAACAGCACCGGAACGAAACCCTTGGCGGCGTCGAGCAACAGCGTCAGTAGCGCGGCGAGCTTGTTGCCGGAGCGCAGCACGTTGGTCGCGCCAGGGTTGCCCGAACCGTAGCGGCGCGGGTCCGACAACCCCATCGCGCGGCTGACCAGCACCGCGAACGAGAGCGATCCCATCAGGTAGCCCGCCAGGATGGCGAGCAGCGCAGCGATTTCGGGCATCACGGTCGGCATCGGGGCACGCGGTGGGAGGACGCCGCGATTTTGCACCGGCGCAGCAGCGCGTCGTTCAGCCTGGCGACTCGGGATAGAGCCCGTGGACCCGGCCGTAGAGCCGCGCCAGGCCGAACAGCGCATCGATGGCCGGCGTCGCGATGCCGAGCCGGCCAGCGATCTCGCGCACCACGCCGACGATGGCGTCGAGCTCGATCGCGCGCCCGGCCTGCGCGTCCTGCAACATCGAGCTGCGGAATGCGCCCAGCCGCTGCGTCACGGCGTGGCGTCCTTCCGGCGCCTGCTCGATGGCGCAGCCGACCCGCGCGCCGATCTCGGAGGCCTCGCGCATCGCCGCGCTGCAGAAGGCCCGCACCAGCGGATCGGCCAGGATGCGGTCGGCGGTCGCGCCGGTGATCGCCGACACCGGGTTGATCGTCAGGTTGCCCCACAGCTTGAACCACAGGTCGCGCCGGACGTCGTCGGACACCGTGGCGGTGAGCCCGGCGCCGGCCAGCAGCGCCGCCACCGCACGCACCCGCGCCGAATCGCCACCGGCGGGCTCGCCGACGATCAGCGTATCGCCCATCCGGTGCTCGACCAGGCCCGGCTCGAGCACGGTCGCCGCGAGGTGGACGACGCAGCCGACCACGCGCGACAGCGGCAGCGCCGCCACGATCGTGCCGCCGGGGTCGACGCAGTCGAGCGGCCGCTCGGCCAGCACCGGCACGCCGGGGCCGAACCACCACGGCACGCCGTTCATCGCCGGCAGCACGATCGTGTGCGGGCCGATCAGCGGCGCGAGGCGCGGCGCCAGTTCGGCCAGCGCGGGCGCCTTGACCGCGACGATGACCAGGTCCTGCGGGCCGAGATCCTCGGGCGATTCGCTGGCCCGCGCCGGCGCCTGCAGCAGCGCGCCGCCCGAGCGCAGCCGCCAGCCGTGGCTGCGCAGCGCCGCCAGCGTGGCGCCGCGGGCCAGCGCGCTCAGCTCGCAGTGGCCGGCCGCGGCCAGTCGGGCGCCGACCAGCCCGCCGATGGCGCCGGCACCGACGATGCAGACCTTCATGCCGCGTCCGCCTGCAGCGCGCAGTGCACCGGGCGCGCCGCCAGCCGCTCGGTCAGCACCGCCGGCGCCAGCGCGACCAGGTAGCCGCGCCGGCCGCCGTTGATGTAGATCTGCGGCAGCGCGAGGATGCTCGCCTCGACGCACACCGGCATCGTCTTGCGCAGGCCGAACGGCGAGGTGCCGCCCACTTGGTAGCCGCTGTGGCGCTGCGCCACCTCGGGCGGGCACGGCGCGATCGACTTGCGGCCGATCTCGCGCGCCAGCGCCTGGGTGCTGACCTGCCGGTCGCCGTGCATCAGCACGACCAGCGGCTCGGCGCGCTCGTCCTGCATCACGAGCGTCTTCACGACGGCGTGCTCGGCCACGCCGAGCTGGCGC
>JBDSZM010000031.1:0-3860 GCA_039925165.1 Burkholderiaceae bacterium | reverse complement strand
CTCGAGCTGTACGAGCGCAAGTACAAGGGCAGGTTCGAGATCGAGACGATGATCGTCGACGCCTGCGCGATGAAGCTGGTGCTCAAGCCGCACAGCTTCGACATGCTGGTCACGACCAACCTGTTCGGCGACATCCTGTCCGACCTGGTGGCGGGCCTGGTCGGCGGCCTCGGCATGGCGCCGGGCGCCAACATCGGCACCGACGCGGCGATCTTCGAAGCGGTGCATGGCTCGGCGCCGGACATCACCGGCAAGGGCATCGCCAACCCGACCGCCCTGCTGCTGGCCGCCGCGATGCTGCTCGACCACGTGAAGATGCCCGACAAGGCGAAGCGCCTGCGCGACGCGATCTCGGCGACGGTCAACGTCGACAGGGTCCGCACCGGCGATGTCGGTGGCACCGCCAACACGGCGGCCTTCACGAAGGCACTGGTGAGTCGGATCAAGAACGGCTGAACGCCGGTCCGTTCAGCCGCCGTGACCGGCCTCGGCCGGCGAGCCCGGCACCGGCCAAGCCCTCAGGCGACCTTGACGACGATCTTGCCGTGGTGGTCGCCGCTCGCGAAGCGCCGGAACGCCTCCGGCAGCTCGGGGAGTTCGTAGGTACGGTCGATGACCGGCCGCAGGCTGCCGGCCTCGAACCACCGGTCCAGCTGAACCAGATCCTTGTTGGGCTTGAGCATGACGAGTCGCATCCGCTTGCCCTGCAGCCGTGAGACGACCAGGCCGAGCGCCAGCACCTGCAGCAGCCGCCCCGTGGCGCCGCCGACCGTGACGTAACTGCCGCCGCGAGCGAGCACGCGGGCGTAGGCGAACGGCGAGCGGTCGGTCTTCACGTCGAGGATCAGGTCGTAGCGCTCCTTGCCCGCGGTGAAGTCCTGCTTGTCGAAGTCGATGACGCGGTCGGCGCCCAGCGCCCGCAGCATCTCCAGCTTGCCGCGTTTGTCGACCGCCGTGACCTCGGCGCCGTGCAGCTTGGCGAGCTGCACGGCGAAGGTGCCGACGCCGCCGCCAGCCCCGTTCAGCAGCAGCCGCTGCCCCGGCCGCAGGCCGCCCGCGTCGATCAGGCCCTGCACCGCCAGCATGCCGGCCTGCGGAATTGCCGCCGCCTGTTCGAAGCTCATTCCGGGCGGCTTGCGCGCCGCGCCGGTCGCCGGCACGCAGACGAACTCGGCGAAGGCGCCGAAGCCGTGCGCCGACAGGTCGGCATGCAGCTCGTCGCCGGGCTGCCAGGCCTCGACCCCTGCGCCGACGGCTTCGACCCGCCCGGCGACATCGCAGCCGAGCACCGTCACCCTGGGCGTCGCGAGGTGGCCCAGCAGGCGGTCCCGGCGCGACGCCGTGGCCTGCAGCAGTCCCCAGTCCCAGTCGTTGACGGACGCGGCCTGCACGCGCACCAGCAACTCGCCGGCCTTCGGCGTGGGCGTCGGCAGGTCTGTCATGCGCAGCGCCTCGGGCCCGCCGTGGCGCCGCTGCATGACGACCGCCTTCACGATCTCGACAAACGGTTCTTGCGGTAGGAGTTCTTCAGCGCGATCTTGCCGCCCCGGAAGGTGAAGAGGTCGCAGCCGTGCACCTCGACGCGGCTGCCGTCCGCCCGCGTTCCGCTGAAGGTCCACTCGGACACGCCACGGTCGCCGATCACGAAGTGGCGCGCGCCGCCCCAGTGGGCATCGGGAAAGGTGGCCCAGACCTCGGCAAACGCCGCCCGCACCGCCTCGCGGCCGGCGCAGCGGGTGCCGCAGAGATCCGGGCCGGCAGAGGCTTCGAAGACGGGCTCCTCGCTCATGAACGTCATCAGCGCGTCGACATCGTGGCGATTCCACGCGTCGGCAAAGGCTTGCAGGGTCTCGGCGGTGACTTCAGTGATTGGATTCGACATGACGGGGCCTCGGTGTTTGCGTGCGTGTAGCGGCGATCTCAGATGCGTGCCTCGATGAGGAACGGCCCGGCGCGCCCCATCGCCGAGCGCAGCAGGTCGCAGAACCGCGCGGCGTCGTCGGTCGAGGCGCCCTCCACGCCCATGCCCTTGGCGATCGACACCCAGTCGAGCACCGGGTCGACCAGGTCGAGCATGCGTCGCGCGTTGTGACCGGCCACTCCCGCGCCGACCGCCTTCAGCTCGTGGTGCAGGATGTTGTAGCGCCGGTTGGCGAACACGATCACCACCACGTCGAGCCGCTCGCGCGCCATCGTCCAGAGCGCCTGCACCGTGTACATGCCGCTGCCGTCGGCCTGCAGACACACGACCTTGCGGTGCGGGCAGGCAATGGCGGCACCGACCGCCATCGGCAGGCCGTCGCCGATCGCGCCGCCGGTGAGCTGCAGGTGGTCGTGCGGTGCCGCCTCGAAGGTCGCGGGAAAGGCATCGCGGCCCGAGCTGACGCTCTCGTCGCAGACGATGGCGTCGTCGGGCAGGGTCGACGCCAGGGCGCGGAAGATCGCCGACGGCTTGAGCGCGCCGGACGGTGCCGCGGTAAGGACACGCGCCGACCGCAACGGCTGCACCTCGCGCCCGATGCCGAGCCGCTCGGCCAGGAGCGCCAGCGCGGTGTCCAGGTCCTCGTCGGGCCGCGCCGCCTCGATCACCTCGCATCGCGCCGGCAGCATGCTGCTCGGCTGGCCGGGATAGGCGAAGAACGCGACCGGCGCCTTGGCACCGATCAGCACCAGATGGGCGACGTCGGCAAAGCACGTCAGGGCCGAATCGACCGCGTAGGGCACGCGGTCGATCGCCACCCGCCCGGCGCCGCGCTCGACCCGCGCGTTCGACTGCTGCGCAAGCAGACGCGCGCCGGTCACCTGGGCGATCCGGCTCGCCAGGTCGAGCCCGGCGCCGCGCAGGGCGCGACCGGTCAGCAGGAGCACTGTCGGCCGGCCGGAGCGCAGGGCCGCTGCGGCGGCGCCGAGGCGGGCCGAGTCGGGCGCGACGGGGGTCGACGCCGGCGCCATCTCGATCGGCTGAGGCGCCGCCAGGTCGGTCCAGGCGGCGTCGGCATGCAGGATCAGCGTCGCGATGCGGCCCGGCGCGCCGCGCGCCTCGCCGATCGCTTGCGCGGCGCGGCCGCTGACCTCGCCGGCCGTGTCTGCGCGGCCGACCCAGTGCGACATCGGCCGCGCCAGGCTGTCGATGTCGCTCGTCAGCGGTGCGTCGAAGGCCAGGTGGTGGGTCGCGTGGTCGCCGACGATGTTGACGATCGGGCTCGCGGCACGGCGCGCGTTGTGCAGGTTGGCCAGGCCGTTGGCGAGACCGGGGCCGAGGTGCAGCAGCGTCGCGGCCGGCTTCTCGGCCATCCGCGCGTACCCGTCGGCCGCGCCAGTCACCACGCCCTCGAACAGGCCGAGCACGCAGCGCATCCGTGGCTGCCGGTCGAGCGCGGCGACGAAGTGCATCTCGGAGGTGCCGGGATTGGCGAAACACACGTCGACATCGTTGGCGAGCAGGGTCTCGCCCAGCATGTCGGCGCCGTTCATGCGGGCCGGGTCGGCGCCGCGCGCGGGGTTCGGCGCGGCGGTCGCGCCGACGGTCGTTGCGGGGTTTGTCATCGCTGGGCCCGGTCCTTCTGGTTCTGTGCCTCGATCCGCTCCCGCGCGGCCTGCCAGTCGGCGTCGCTCCACTCCCGCAGGGCGTAGAAACTGCCGCCGTTGGCCAGCGCGTTGGCGCCGTCCATCATGATGCTCTGGCCCGACAGCCAGTCGCATTGCCCGCGCGCCATCAGGAAGGTCGCCAGGTTTTGCAACTCGCTCATCCGGCCCTCGCGGCCCATCGGGTTGTGGCGCCGGCTGCGCTCGCCGGGCTCCTCGTTCGGGTTGAGGCGCTTGCTCATGCCCTCGGTCGGAATTTCGCCCGGCCCGATCGC
>JBDSZM010000030.1:0-2524 GCA_039925165.1 Burkholderiaceae bacterium | reverse complement strand
GATGTCCGAGCTCGACATCGAGCGCACGCCGATCGCCAAGCCGGAGTTGCAGCTGGCCTTGCAACTCATCGACCAGATCTCTGCCGAGAGCTACGACCCGGCCTCGTTCGAGGACGAGGAGAAGAAGCGCATCCTGGCCGCGATCGACGACAAGATTGCGGGCAAGCAGGTGATCGTCAACGAAGGCGAGGGCGAGCCGGTCGGCGGCCAGGTCATCGATCTGATGGAAGCGCTGCGGGCCAGCCTGTCGTCGCGCAAGCCGGCGGCGCGGTCCGAGCCCGTCGTCGACAACGACACGGGCACCAAGGTTCGCAAGGCCGCCAAGCGTGCCACGCCGACGCCGGCCCCCGCGGCCGAGCCGGCGCCTGCCGTCGCCAACGCACGGGGGCGCGCACGCAAATGATCCGGCGCCGATGACTACGTACACGCTGGAGACGCTGCAGGCGTCTCTCGGCCTGTCGCGTACGGTGGTTGGCGGGCTGATCAAGGCCGGGTTCGTCACCCCGACGCGCGGTGCCCGCCGCGAATACCGGTTCAGCTTCCAGGACATGGTGTTGCTGCGCACGGCACACAGCCTGCAGGCGGCCCGCATCGCGCCACGCGGGATCCTGCGTGCGCTGACGCGACTGCGTGCGCAACTGCCCGACGACCTGCCGCTGACCGGCCTGCGGATCGCGGTGGCGGGTGACGAAGTGACGGTGCGCGAGGGCGGCAGCGAGTGGGCGGTCGAGTCTGGCCAGCGGCTGATGGACTTCCGCCTGACGGCGCAGGCCGGCGGCGAGGTTCGAACCCTGAATGGCAGCGACCTCGAAGAGCGCGCATTTGGGGGCCGCGGCCTTCCGAGGGTGGCCGACCTGGTCGAACTGGCCCGCCGTCACGAAGCTGCCGGGGAAACGGCGCACGCCGAGTCGGCCTACCGTGCCGCCTTGTTGCGAGATGCCTCATGCGCCGACGCGGCCATGAATCTCGGCGTTCTCCTGTCGGAGTCAGGACGGCTGGACGACGCGGTGCAGGTCTATCTGGACGCACTGGCGCAGCTGCCACGCCACGCGATGCTGCATTACAACCTCGCGGTCGCCCTCGAGGATGTCGGCTCGCCTGACGAAGCCCTGGCAGCGTACGAAGCCTGCCTGCGACTGCAGCCGGACCTGCCGGATGCGCACTTCAACGCGGGCAGGCTCTACGAAGAGCAGGGCGACGCGACGCGAGCGCTGCGCCACTACGCCGCCTACCGACGGCTCCAGCGTTCTTGAGACCTCGCCCGGGCCGTGTCCCGTCAGCGCGCGTCGCGCAGCGGGTTCGACGACAGGTCGGTGATGATCCGCGACGGGGTCGGCTTCGACTGGAATTTGTTCCAGAAATAGCCAGCCAAGGCCAGCAGTATGAGTTTGCGCATGGGGTGCTCCGTAAGGTACGACGATAAGGTCGTCAGCTTAGTGAGCGGGTCGGTCCGCACGGATAGGACAAGTCCCACGCGCCATGCAGGACGCCGCCAGTCTTGGGGCCGGCTCGCCTTGACGCGACGGCGTGAACGCCCCGACAGGGTGTCTCCGGCCATCCGCGTCGGTCTGTGAGCGCCGCTCACTCGCGCTCGAAGATAGCAGCGCGGGTTGGTCAGCGGGAGTTGTGCGGCGTGGTTGGAAGGGAAGTTGCCGATGTCGACAAGCGTCACCGGCTCCGGCTTGATCCTGAGCTGCGGCGCACTGTGCGCCCGGCGTCAGCGTTGGTGCATTCGGAGTCGAGCCCGCAGGTGGCTGCCTGCCTTGCACGAGTGACGTGACCGTTGGCGGAGAGGGCGGGATTCGAACCCGCGGGGGGTTATTAGCCCCCACACGCTTTCCAGGCGTGCGACTTAAACCGCTCATCCACCTCTCCAGGTGGCGCGAAGTTTAGCCGAGGTGCTGCGCGTCGATCGCGTTCACGAGCCGGTCGGCGGGCGTGTCTTGAGCAACGCCATCGCGGTGCCGATAAGCGCCGAGACCTCGCCCATGTTGCCCGGCACGATCATGGTGTTGTTGGTCTTGGCGAGATGCGCGTAGGCCTCGACCGCCTTCTCGGCCACCTTGAGCTGCACCGCCTGCTCGCCGCCCGGCGCGCGGATCGCCTCGGCGATCTTGCGGATGGCTTGGGCACTCGCTTCGGCCACGGCGATGATCGCAGCGGCCTCTCCTTCGGCGTTGTTGATCTCGGCCTGGCGCTGGCCTTCGGAGCGCGCGATGTAAGCCTCGCGTTCGCCGGTGGCGATGTTGATCTGCTCCTGCTTGCGGCCCTCGCTGGCGGCGATCAGCGCACGCTTCTCGCGCTCGGCGGTGATCTGCGCCTGCATCGAGTGCAGGATCGCGGCCGGCGGCGTCAGGTCCTTGATCTCGTAGCGCAGCACCTTCACGCCCCAGTTGCTCGCGGCCTCGTCGAGCGCCGCGACGACCGACATATTGATGTGGTCGCGCTCCTCGAAGGTCTTGTCGAGCTCCATCTTGCCGATCACCGAGCGCAGCAGCGTCTGCGCGAGCTGCGTGATGGCGAA
>JBDSZM010000029.1:0-9494 GCA_039925165.1 Burkholderiaceae bacterium | reverse complement strand
TCATGAAGGGCACCGCGCAGTTTCCGATGTGCGGCTTCTCGGGCCGCGCCGTGCAGATTTTGAAGGCCTGCGCCGTTGGCGACCTGACGACGGTCAACGTCCTCGAGGACGACGGCATCCGCCAGGGTATCAAGGAATATTCGAACTGGCCGACGATTCCGCAGCTCTACGTCAACGGCGAATTCGTCGGCGGCTCGGACATCATGACCGAGATGTACGAGACCGGAGAACTGCAGCCGGCGCTCACCGCGAGCGTCTGAACTCCGCCACAGCGGGCGCTGACAGCGCTCAACCCGCCGACGCTTCCCACTGCCGGCGCGACGCGAAGACCGCATTCGGATACTCCGGGCGCCCGCGACTGCCGTTGTAGCGCCCGAGCGCAAGGTACAGGTCGCCCTGTTCGCGGTCCAGATAGTGGCGCAGGATGACGCAGCCGAACCGCAAGTTGGTCTGCATGTGGAACAGGCGACTCGGGTTGGCGTCGCCGATGAGGCGGGCCCAGAACGGCATCACCTGCATGTAGCCGCGCGCGCCGACGCTGCTGATGGCGTACTTGCGAAACCCGCTTTCGACCTGTACCAGCCCAAGCACCAGCGCAGGCTGCAGGCCGGAGCGCTTGCTCTCGTACCAGACCGTCTGGAGGAATTCGAGCCGGGTGCTCGGTTCGGCCTTGCGCGACATGAGCCGAGGGCTCATGTCGCCGAGCCAGCGCAGGTAGGCGAGACGCGCCTCGATCGTGTCGAAGCTCGGGCGCGGCGGCGCGGTGTCGGCCACCGCAGCGCTCAAGGCGGACCGGACCGCATCGATCAAGGGCTCCTCGACCTGCGCTCCGGCACGGGCGCCGCCGGGCACGGCCAGCGCCCAGGCCGACCACCACAAGCCCGCGGAGTACCGGCGCCGCTCTCTCCCCGCGTGGGAGAGGAAGCCGCTCATGCGTGAAGTTTCGCTTTCAGCTGGGCGCGCAGGTCGGACAGCGCCATCACGGTGGCCTGCGCATCGCGTCGGCCCTGGTACTCGACCTGGCCCGCCTTCAGCCCACGCTCGGACACCACCACGCGGTGCGGCACGCCGATCAGTTCCCAGTCGGCGAACATGGCGCCGGGACGCTCGCCACGGTCGTCCAGGATGACATCGACGCCGTCGGCGCTGAGTTCGTCGTGCAGGCGATCGCAGGTGGCACGGACGTCGGCCGACCGGTCGTAGCCGATCGGGCAGAGTACGACCGCGAACGGCGCGATGGCGGTCGGCCAGACGATGCCGCGCGCGTCGTGGCTCTGCTCGATCGCGGCCCCCAGGATGCGCGTGACGCCGATGCCGTAACAGCCCATCTGCAGCAACTGCGGCGTGCCGGCCTCGTCGAGGAAGGTGGCGTTCATCGCCTTGCTGTAGTGCGTGCCGAGCAGAAACACGTGGCCGACCTCGATGCCGCGCTGGATCGCGAGGGGTCCTTTGCCGTCGGGGGAAGGGTCGCCGGCGACGACATTGCGGATGTCGGCCACCCGTTCAGGCTCGGGCAGGTCCCGGCCCCAGTTCACGCCGGTCAGGTGGGCATCGGCCTGGTTGGCGCCGCAGACGAAATCCGCCATCGCCGCGACCGCACGGTCGACCACCACCCGCACGCTGCCGGACAGTCCGACCGGACCGAGATAGCCCGGCTTACAACCGAATGCGGTCGCGATCTCGGCGGCGCTCGCAAAGCGGAAACCACCGGCAAACGGGGGTAGTTTGCCGAGTTTGACCTCGTTGAGTGAATGATCGCCGCGCACCAGCACCAGCCAGAGGTCGCTGCGCGGCGAGACACTGCTATCGCCGTCAACTGTGCCGGTAGCCAGGACCAGCGACTTGACCGTCTGCTGCAGGGGCAGCTTCAAAAACGCGGCGACCTGCTCGCACGTCGACTGCCCCGGCGTGGGCGTTGTCGCCATCGCCTGCGCTGCGCCGGGACGCGGCGTCTCGGGCATGAGCGCCTCAGCCAGTTCGATGTTGGCCGCGTAGTCCGAATCGGGGCAATAGACGATCGCGTCCTCGCCGATGTCGGCGATGACCTGGAACTCGTGCGAGCGGATGCCGCCGATGCTGCCGTTGTCGGCCACGACCGCACGAAACGCGAGCCCGATACGCCCGAAGATGCGCTCGTAAGCCGCGTACATGCCGTCGTAGCTGCGCCCGGCCGACGCGACGTCGCGATCGAAGGAGTAGGCATCCTTCATCGTGAACTCGCGCCCGCGCATGAGCCCGAAGCGCGGCCGGCGCTCATCGCGGAACTTGGTCTGGATGTGATAGAAATTTTTGGGCAACGCGCGGTAGCTGCGCAGCTCCTGGCGCGCGATGTCGGTGATGACCTCTTCGCTCGTCGGCTGGATGACGAAGTCGCGGTCGTGCCGGTCCTTCACGCGCAGCAACTCGGGCCCGTATTTCTGGAAGCGTCCGGACTCTTGCCAGAGTTCAGCGGGCTGCACGACCGGCATCAGCAACTCGATACCGCCAGCCCGGTCCATCTCCTCGCGAATGATGCCCTCGACCTTGCGGATGACACGCAACCCCATCGGCATATAGCTGTAGATGCCGGCGCCCAGTCGCTTGATCAGGCCTGCCCGCAGCATGAGCTGGTGGCTCGTCACTTCGGCGTCGGCGGGGGCTTCCTTGAGAGTCGAAACGAAGAACTGGGTGGCTTTCATCGGCGGCGGGAAGCGGCAGGTGCGGCGGGGAGGGAAACCCAAGGGTTTGCGTCCCGGGGTGCCGGTGCAATAATCGTTTCAACGACAGAATTGAGGTTGATTATGCTCGACCGTGAAGGGTTCAGACCCAACGTCGGCATCATCCTGCTCAACCCGCGAAACCAGGTGTTTTGGGGCAAGCGCATACGCACCCACTCCTGGCAGTTCCCGCAAGGGGGCATCAAATACGGCGAAACGCCCGAGCAGGCGATGTTCCGCGAACTCCACGAAGAAGTGGGCTTGTTGCCGGACCATGTGCGCATCGTTGCGAGGACTCGCGACTGGTTGCGCTACGAGGTGCCTGACCATTTCATCCGGCGTGACGCGCGCGGTCACTACCGTGGGCAGAAGCAGATCTGGTTCCTGCTCCAGCTGATGGGGCGCGACACGGACATGAACCTGCGTGCGACCGATCACCCAGAGTTCGATGCGTGGCGGTGGAACGAATACTGGATCCCGCTCGACGTGGTCATCGAGTTCAAGCGCGATGTCTACCAGATGGCGCTGACCGAACTTGCCCGATTCCTGCCGCGGGCGCACTACCAGAACCGCTATCTGCGGGCCGGCATGCGTCCGGCGCATCCGCGCGACGATGCGCTGGCCAGCGGGCACGGTGACGACGGTCAGCCAGCGGCGTGGGAGACCGGGACCGACTGACTCGACCGGACCGCTCGAGCCGGCCGGGGGTTGTGTCTGCGCAAGGTTGGCGAGTCTTCGACCCGTCTCACAGCAGCACCAGGTTGTCGCGATGGATCAGCTCGGGCTCGGCCGCATAGCCGAGCCAGCGCTCGAACTCGCTCGACGGCTTGCGAGCAATCAAGCGGGCCTCGCTGCTCGAATAGTTGGACAGGCCACGCGCGAGTTGCACACCGTCGGAGTTCTCGACCGCGATGACATCGCCACGATGGAACTCCCCGCGCACTTCTGTCACGCCGATCGGGAGCAGGCTCTTGCCTTCGTCACGAACCTTGGCCGCTGCGCCCGCGTCGACCACGACGCTGCCACGCATCTGCAGGTGATCCGCCATCCACTGCTTGCGCGCCGCAAGCTTGGGCGTGGCGGCAACGAGGGCGGTGCCGATGGCCTCGCCACCCGCCAGCCGCGTCAGCACGTCGGGCTCGCGTCCCCACGCTATTACCGTGCCCGCGCCACTGCGCGCCGCGCGCTTGGCGGCCAGCACCTTGGTGATCATGCCGCCGCGAGCGAGATGTGATCCAGCACCCGAGGCCATGCCTTCGAGTTCAGCCGCGCCCGCCGTCGCGCGCTCGATCAGGCGCGCCGACGGATCGCGCCTCGGATCGGCCGAATACAGGCCCTCCTGATCGGTCAGGATGATGAGTGCGTCGGCATCGACGAGGTTGCACACCAGTGCGGCCAAGGTGTCGTTGTCGCCGAATTTGATCTCGTCGTTGACGACGGTGTCGTTCTCGTTGATCACCGGGATGACCTGCAGCTGCAAAAGTGTGAGCAAGGTGGAGCGGGCGTTCAGGTAGCGCTCTCGGTCGGCCAGGTCGGCATGCGTCAGCAGCACCTGCGCACTGCGCATGCCGTGCATCCGCAGCTGGGTTTCATACAGGTGAGCGAGTCCCATCTGTCCGACCGCCGCGGCGGCCTGGAGTTCGTGGATGGCCTTCGGGCGCACGATCCAGCCGAGCCGCTTCATGCCTTCGGCGACCGCACCGCTGGACACCATCAGCACCTCGCGGCCCTGGTGGGCCAGGACCGCAAGCTGCCGGCACCACTGGCCGACCGCTACGGCATCGAGGCCGCGGCCTTCGTCGGTCACGAGGCTCGATCCGACCTTGACGACGATGCGCCGCGCGTCTTTGAGCACGCTGCTCGCTCCAAGAGCCTCGGTCGTGCGACCGAGTCCCGTGTCGGACGGCCGGGAGACGCTCACGCCGCGGCGTCCGAGGCGCTCCCGTCGAAGCGCGGGTCCGGCTCGACCGGGATCTGGTTGCGCACCGCAGCCACATGCTCGTAGACCGCGCGGATCAAAGGCTCGCAACCCTCGCGCGTGAGCGCCGAGATGCGAAACACCGGCCCCTTCCAGCGCAGGCGCTTCACGAACGTCTCGACCCGTGCATCGCGTTCGTCGCCGGGAACCATGTCGAGCTTGTTGAGCACCAGCCAGCGGGGTTTGGCGTGCAGCGAGGCGTCGTACTTTTTGAGTTCAACAACGATGGCCTTGACCTGCTGGACCGGATCGACTGCATCGTCGAAGGGCGCGAAGTCGACCACGTGCAGCAGCAGGTGGGTGCGCTGCAGGTGACGCAAAAACTGATGCCCCAGCCCGGCGCCTTCGGAGGCGCCTTCTATGAGTCCCGGTATGTCCGCCACGACGAAACTCTGCTCGGGCGCCACCCGCACCACGCCCAGATTCGGGTGCAAGGTGGTGAACGGATAGTCGGCAATCTTCGGGCGGGCGTTCGATATCGCTGCGATCAAGGTCGACCTGCCGGCATTGGGCATTCCGAGCAGACCCACGTCCGCCAGCACGCGCAGTTCGAGCTTGAGCTTGCGCTGCTCGCCCGGCCAGCCAGGTGTCTTCTGACGTGGCGCTCGGTTGGTGCTGGTCTTGAAGTGCAGATTGCCGAACCCGCCGTCGCCACCCTTGGCGATGAGCACGCGTTCGTCTGGCACCAGCAGCTCGGCGAGGAGTTCCGCGGTCTCGAAGTCGCGAATGATGGTGCCCATGGGCATGCGCAGGACGATGTCGTCGGCCGAGGCGCCGTACTGGTCGGAACCGCGCCCGTTCTCGCCGTTGCGCGCTTCATGTCGGCGCGCGTAGCGGAAGTCGATCAGCGTATTGAGGTTGCGGTCGCCGACTGCATAGACGCTGCCACCGCGCCCGCCGTCGCCGCCGTTCGGACCGCCGAACGGAATGAACTTCTCGCGTCGAAAGCTCATGCACCCACTGCCGCCGTTGCCGGCCACCACATCGATCGTGGCTTCGTCGAAAAATTTCATGGTTGTCCGTCCCGGTCCAGGGGCGCGATCGAGAGGGTGGCCGCCGTGTCCGACCCGTCAATGACAAAGCCCCGGCGTGCCGGGGCTTTGGGGCCTTGACCGCATCGCTGCCTGATCAGGGACCGGTCACGCTCACGGTCTGACGGTTGCGCGGACCCCTGATCGCGTAGCTCACCTGACCGTCGACCAGTGCGAAGAGGGTGTGATCGCGGCCGATGCCGACATTGTCACCCGCATGGAAACGGGTGCCACGCTGGCGCACCAGAATCGATCCGGCCGATATCGTCTGCCCGCCGAACACCTTGACGCCCAGCATCTTCGGCTGCGAGTCGCGACCGTTGCGCGTCGAGCCGCCGCCTTTTTTCTGTGCCATTGCTCTGCTCCTGAACTAACCGCGTCGCCTGATCAGGCGTTGAGGGAACCGATTTCGATCTCGGTGTAATTCTGACGATGCCCCTGACGCTTCTGGTAATGCTTGCGACGCCGCATCTTGAAGATCCGAACCTTGGGGTGGCGGCCATGCGACACCACGGTCGCCACGACACTGGCGCCAACCACCCAGGGGGCGCCTATCTTCATGTCTGCGCCGGCGCCGATGGCCAGCACCTGGTCGAGCGTGATCTGAGCGCCGACATCGGCAGTCAACTGTTCGACCTTGAGCGTTTCGCCGGCGGCAACCTTGTATTGCTTCCCGCCCGTTTTGATGACCGCGTACATATTCGCCTCTTTGATTTGGATCTTCCGGTCCCGAGCAGCGAGTGCCAGGTGACCGAAGAACCGAAGATTATAGCAGGCGCGACCCAGCATCCGACAAGCGCCGCCCGCGGCGAAGTTGCCGTCGCCGAGAGCGTCCGCACACCTGGCGCAGCGGCCAACTCCAGCACGCGGTTCCTATAATTCGCCGCTTTGGCAGTGGCTTCGTGCATCCCCATTCCGTCTCTTTGACCGCCCCCGGCGCGGCCGCCCTGGTGGCGATCGACATGCAGCAGGTCGATCGGGTGATCGAACGCCGGCTGGCTTCGGACGTGGCGCTGATCAACCAGATCGCCCACTACATCGTCAGCGCGGGGGGCAAGCGCATCCGCCCGATGCTGGTGCTGCTGTTCTCGGGAGCGCTCGGGGTGACGGGACCGGAGAAACACGAACTCGCCGCGACGGTCGAATTCATCCACACGGCAACGCTGTTGCATGACGACGTCGTCGACGAGTCCGCACTGCGCCGCGGGCGCGAGACCGCCAACGCCTTGTTCGGAAACGCCGCCAGCGTGCTGGTCGGCGACTTCGTCTATTCGCGCGCGTTTCAGATGATGGTTTCGGTCAACAGCATGCGCGTGCTCGAGGTGCTTGCCGAAGCGACCAACGTCATCGCCGAGGGCGAAGTGCTGCAGTTGATGAACATGCACGACCCCAACCTCGGGGTCGACGACTATCTGCGGGTTATCCGCTTCAAGACCGCCAAGCTGTTCGAGGCCAGCGCCCGTCTCGGCGCGGTGCTGGCCCACGCTGCCACGCCGGTGGAAGAAGCGTGCGCGGCGTTCGGACGCTCGCTGGGCACAGCGTTCCAGTTGGTCGACGACCTCCTCGACTACGAAGGATCGACGTCAGAACTCGGCAAGAACGTCGGCGACGATCTGCGCGAGGGCAAGCCGACATTGCCCTTGCTGATCGCGATGGAGCGCGCGAGCAGCGAAGAGCGAGACACCATGCGCCATGCCATCGAACACGGCGAGGTCGCGAAACTGGGAGAGATCGTCGAGATCGTCCGCAAGACCGGCGCCCTCGGCGCTACGCGCGAGGCGGCGCGCGCCGAATCGGACAAGGCCGCTCAGTCGCTGGAGGCGTTGCCGCTTTCGCCGTACCGCGACGCTCTGTTAGAATTATGCGTTCGATCGGTCGAGCGCTCGTCATGAACGTCAGACATCAATCAGCCGGCATTTCTTGCGGCTGTGCAATCGGGGTGTAGCTTAGCCTGGTAGAGCGCTACGTTCGGGACGTAGAGGCCGGAGGTTCGAATCCTCTCACCCCGACCAGACACAAAATCTAGTCAAGGACGGCGCATGGCCCGAGGGTTGCGCGAGCGACCCTTCAAGAGCAGACGACGTGTGTGCAGCAGTGGGTCAGAGAGGTCTGAGTCGCGGCCTGTCCATGCGTTAGTCATTGGTCCACCTGCTTCCTGATTCGAAACATGGCCACACGTTCCGCGAAATCGCAACCGTCCGACTCAGCCCAGAAACTGCGGCAAACGCAGGCCGAGTATTCGGCTGCCCGTCCTGCTTCCGAGCCGGGCGCGAGGCAGATGATGTCGAGTTCGAAAATGTACGTGTGTCGTCGATGCCACGCCAACTTCAAGACCGGCGATGGCAAGCCCGACCCTCGAATCCCAGGTCTTGGAAAGTGCAGCGCCTGCCTGCTGGCATCGGCGCCGGCCCGCGAGTGAAGACTTCTCAGGCCGGCCGCGCCCTCGTCTGTGGAGGGCTTGATCGGCCGTGAACTGTTGCCGCTTCGTGCAATGGCCGTCGTTTACAGGCCAGCGCCCGTGAGCGATGATGGAGTCGACTGTCCGTCGTAAAGTGACCTGCCCTCCGTGGATACATTGGCCGAAGCCCCGCAATCCTCCCTATCGGGAGTGGCGCGCGTGCTGGTCCACGCCGGCAGGCTGACGCCCAAGGCTGCAGAAGACCTGGTTCGAAGCGCGAAGGAGAAGCGGGCCAGCTTCATCGCCTCAGTGATCGCAGCGGGAGCCGTATCCCCCGCCGACCTGGCTCACACCCTGTCGAGCGCGCTTGCGTTGCCGTTGCTCGACCTGTCTGCGATCGACCCGCAGCGCCTGCCGCGCAACGTCATCGAAACCAAGCTGGCGGCGCAGTACCAGGTCATCGTGCTCGGAAAGCGCGGCAACCGTCTGTTCGTGGGCGGCGCCGACCCGACCGACCAGGAGGCGGTCGAGCGCATCAAGTTCGCGACCCAGCTCTCGCCCGAATGGGTGATCGTCGAGCACGACAAGCTGTCCAAGCTGCTCGACGCCAACACCGCCAGCGCGAACGAAACGATCGAGTCGATGTCGTCCGGCGACTTCGAGTTCGACGTCACCGACGACGTCACTGCACCGACCGAGACGACTGACGCGAGCGAGGTCGAGGACGCGCCGGTGGTGCGTTTTCTGCAGAAGATGCTGATCGACGCGATCAACGCGCGCGCCTCGGACCTGCATTTCGAGCCCTACGAATACCACTACCGCGTGCGGTTTCGGGTCGACGGCGAGTTGCGCGAGATCACCCAGCCGCCGATCGCGATCAAGGACAAGCTGTCGTCGCGCATCAAGGTGATCTCGCGGCTCGACATCGCCGAGAAGCGGGTGCCGCAAGACGGGCGGATGAAGCTCAAGTTCGGCAATCGGGCGATCGATTTCCGGGTCAGCACCTTGCCCACGCTGTTCGGCGAAAAGATCGTGATCCGGATCCTGGACCCGTCGAGCGCCAAGGTCGGCATCGAGGCGCTGGGCTACGAGAAGATCGAGAAAGACCGGCTGCTGCGCATCATCCAGCGCCCTTACGGCATGGTGCTGGTGACCGGTCCGACCGGCAGCGGCAAGACCGTGTCGCTCTACACCTGCCTGAATATCCTCAACCAGCCGGGCGTGAACATCTCGACCGTCGAGGATCCTGCCGAAATCAACCTGCCCGGCGTCAACCAGGTCAACGTCAACGACAAGGCAGGTCTGACTTTCGCCGCGGCGTTGAAGTCGTTCCTGCGTCAGGATCCGGACATCATCATGGTCGGCGAGATCCGCGACCTTGAAACGGCCGA
>JBDSZM010000028.1:0-3869 GCA_039925165.1 Burkholderiaceae bacterium | reverse complement strand
GCTGCCGCGCCGCTCGGCATGAACCGCGATGCAGTGGATCTCGAACGATTCCGGGTGATGCCGGCGCAGCGTCAGGAAGCCGTCGACCGTGCCCTCGCGGCCGATCACGAAGGTCGGATGGATCGAGCTGTCGTGCACGTATTCCTGCAAGGCGTCCGCGCGGCCGAACCACGCCGGCAGGCTGCGCAGCACGCGCTCGCAACTCGCTTCGAGCGCGGCGCCGGGTTCGGCCCGCCTGACCGCAGCCAGCGCATCCGAAGCCGTGCGCGCCACGCCCGATCCCGTCTCAGCGCCCGCCGGTCACGTCGATCACCGCGCCGGTGGTGTAGCTCGACGCGTCCGAGAGCAGCCAGGCGATCGCCTGCGCCACTTCGTCGGCGCTGCCCGCGCGCTGCATCGGCACCTGCGGCGCGACCTGACGGACCCGGTCGGGCAGGCCGCCGGAGGCGTGGATCTCGGTGTCGATGATGCCGGGCCGGACCGCGTTGACGCGGATGCCTTCGGTCGCGACCTCGCGCGCCAGGCCGAGCGTGAAGGTATCGATCGCGCCTTTCGCGCTCGCGTAGTCGAGGTACTGGCCGGGCGAGCCCAGGCGCGCCGCCGCCGACGACAGGTTGACGATCGCGCCGCCGCGCCCGCCGTGGCGTGTCGACATCACCTTCACGGCCTCGCGCGCGCACAGCAGGCTGCCCATCACGTTGATGGCGAACATGCGCTGCAGCCGCGCGACGCTCATCTCGTCGAGCCGCGCCGGCTGGTCGACCACGCCGGCGTTGTTGACCAGCCCGCGCAGCGGCGGCAGCTCGCGCGCGATGCTGTCGAACAGCGCGAGCACCTGCGCCTCCTCGGCCACGTCGGCCTGGATCGCCAGCGCGCTGCCGCCGCTGCCGCGGATGCGCGCCACCACCGCGGCCGCGGCGGCGGCGTCGCGGGTGTAGTTGACGGCCACCGCCCAGCCCTGGCGGGCGCACAGGACGGCGGTCGCGGCGCCGATGCCGCGGCTGCCGCCGGTGACGAGCACGGTGCGCTCCGCGCGGGCGGAGGCGGTGGATTCATTCGTCATCGTCGTTTCCTCGGGCAGGGGCGGTGTCGGCGCCGCGCGGCGGCTCCTTGGCCTTCTTGTCCAGCTCGGCCTGCAACGGCAGCAGTCCGTTCACGAACGCATCAACGGGGACCGGCCGCGCCAGCCGCAGCGCGGGCGGGAACAGGTGGCTCATGTACAGCTCCTCGCCGAAGCGATCGGTGCGCTGCAGGTTGAACCACAGCGTGAGCGCGATCCCGACCAGCGCCGCGGTCAGCGCGGCACGGCGCAACAGCCGCGGCCGCGCCGGCTCGACCGCCAGCAGGTGAAAGTAGAGCGCCGTCGCGCCGACCGCGCCCGTGCCGACGAAGGCGAAGTCGGTCAGCCAGGGCCGGTCGAACATGAAGGCGAAGAGGGCCGGCAGCACGCCGAGCGCGAGCCACGCCAGGCTCGCGAGCAGGAACACCCGCAGGTGCCAGCCGAAGTGGCCCTGGCGGGTGAAGGTCTTGGACAACAGCGCCCACAACCCGCTCCAGACCGCGGCACCGACCACGCCGGTCAGCAGCGTGGTGGCGAGCGCGCGGCCGAGGTTGTCGGGGTCGTTGTCGAGCCAGGTCCCGAAAGAGACGCCGGCCGCGAGCGTGAGCGCGAGGCCGAGCGTGAGCCCGGCCCGCGGCACCGCGGTCGATGCCGCCGCCAGCGGCAGCTCGGGCGCCAGCGCATGCTCGGGCAGGCGCAGGCGCAGCCGGGTCCGGCCCGCTGTCAGCTCGATCGGCGCGGCGCCGATCGCGAGCGGATGCGGCGCGCCGCCGGCCAGCCGCCGGCTGCCGACCTGGACCCCGTTGACCGTCACGCCCACATCGGCGACCAGCCCACCCGGTCCGGGGCGGATGCGCAGCAGGTGCGCCGCGACGTGCGGGTCGGACAGCACCACGTCGTTGTCGAGCGCGCGCCCGACCGTCAGCGGCCAGGTGCGCACGGCATGGGCGGACCGCACCTGGCCGTCGCGGTCGAGCACCTCGAGCAGCGCGGCCGGCGTGTCCACAGCCGGCGGCCCTTCGTCGGGCCGCGGCTCGGGCAGCGGCACCCGCACTAGCGATTCCATGCGTAGGCCTCGAGATAATGGCGCGCCAGCTTCATGGCGTTCGGGTAGCTCACGCCCTGCACGTCGAAGCGGCCCTGCACGCCCGCGCTCGGCTGGTCGAGCGTCGCGACCAGCACCGAGACGTCGTAGAGCTGCGGCAGCTTCTTGTAGGCGCGCATGCAGACCACCGCGCGCAACACCAGACCGCCGCGATCGACGTAGTCCTCATGGCACTGCGGCTTGGTCTGGTGCTCGGCGCGCAGCCGCGTGAACGACTCGTTGCGAAAGGCCTGCGAATGGCGCGCCGCAAAACGCAGCGGCCCGAGCTTGGTCGCGTCGTAGCTCTCGTGGCGCACCGACATCGCGCCGGTATTGAAGTCGCCGACGAAGATCCGCGTGTCCATCACGCAATCCGAGCGCTCCAGATCCATGCCGCCGGTCTTCGACGGCTCGCTGCTGCCCCAGCAGCGCATGAAGACATCCGACGGCACCGGCACCTTGTAGCGCGCGTGCGCCGCGCTCTTCCAGCCCTGCTCGACGAAACGATCGGTCAGCGCGGCCTGGTGCTGCAGGAGCTGCTCGGTGACGGTGGCGTAGGCCGGCGTCGCCAGCGGCGCAGCATCGCGCGAGCGCTCGAGGAGGGCCTGCGCAAAGACCGCCGGCACCAGAAAGCTGACCTGCTCGCCGTCGACCCGGCGCGCCACGTTGACGCCGATGACCCGCCCTTCCTGGTCGAGTGCGGGACCACCGCTCATCCCTCCGCTCAGCGCACCGCCGAAGAAGATCTGCGGATAGAAGCTGCGCTTGACCATCCCGTTGTAATTGCCCTCGGTCACGGCAAAGCCGACGTCGAGCGGGTTGCCGAGCGAATAGATGCGCTCGCCCTGGCCGAGCGCCCGCGCCTCGGGGCGGAATGCCAGCGCGTCGTAGCGGCGCGGTTCGGCGTCGGCCGCCTTCAGCAGCGCCAGATCGTGGCGCACGTCGATCTGCAAAATCTGCAGCGGCGCCTCGCGGCCGTCGGCGGTCACGTAGACCAGGTCGTGGCGCTCGGGCTTGAGCGCGGCCTCGCTCACCACATGAAAGTTGGTGACGATGTGGCCCTGGTCCGAGACGAAGAAGCCCGAGCCGACCGAGGTCTGGCTGGCCTGGCCCTTGAGCACGGTGCGGATCTGCACGAGCTGCGAGCGCGCCTGCTCGTAGACCTTGCGCGCCGACAGCGAGACCGGCGCTGCCGGTGCGGCGGTGGCCTCGGCGGCGGAAGGCACCGAGGCCGACGCGCCCGGCGGCTGCGCCGGCGTGGCGACGCCGGACGGCGGTCGCAGCGTCGAGCCGGGCAGCCCCTGCGCCCCTGCCACGCCCGCCCATCCCAGCGATGCGATCGCAAGCCACCGCTGGATCTTCATCGGCGCGGATTCTACGGTTGGCCCTCGTCGGGTTCGGGCATGCAGGGCTATCCGGGCACGCCGACCGGGCGAGCCGGCGACAGGACGGCCTGGCGCCGGTCCCGGCGGCAGGCGGGCGCTACAGTCCCGGCTCCCTCGACCACTGCCGGAGTCCGCCATGCGCCGCCGCACCCTGCTCGTCCAATCCGCCGCCGCTGCCGTGCTCGGCGCCCCCGCCCTGCTGCGCGCGCAATCGCTCGAGAAACCCAAGCTGACGATCGCGGTCGGCGGCAAGAACCTGCTGTACTACCTGCCGCTGACGATCGCCGAGAGCCTGGGCTACTTCAAGGCCGAGGGCCTGGACGTGACGATCGCCGACTTC
>JBDSZM010000027.1:0-4063 GCA_039925165.1 Burkholderiaceae bacterium | reverse complement strand
AGTGCCTGAGCAAGCCGGTGGCCAGCGAACGGCTGCGTGGCTGGCTCGGCTCGCTCACCATCGAACGCCGCACCAAGGCCAGCACGGCCGGTGGCGAGGCGCTGCCCTGAGGCGGTCCGATCGGCGACGACCTTGGGCGCGCGAGAGAGACCCTGACGCGTCGATCGTGCAGGCCCCCCGGTACCGATGCGTTCGAGGTCGACCTCACGCAATCGGCGGTTGGTCACGCGTCCTATGACTTCGGAACTAGGCCGATCGGCCCGCCCCGACACACCTCATGAGAGATGTTGCATCGACGACCGCAGGACTAGATTGGGCCATCGCCACCCCCGCCGAACCCTGCCATGCAGAGCCACCCGCTTCGACCCGGTCCCCCCGGCATCCACCGCTGCGGCATGCGCGCCGTGCTGGCGGCTCTGGTCTGCGTCTCGAGCCCGGCGTGGGCCGATGACACTTCGGCTCCGGCGCAGCACGCGCTGGCCATGCAGGCCTATGAAACGTCGCACTACGCGCAGGCGGCGCAATTGCTCGAGGCGCCGTGCGCAGCCAACGATGCGCGTTCGCTCGAAGTCTTGGGGTTCATGCACTGGTACGGCAGCGCGCTTTACGGCGAGGGCCCGTGGCAGCGCGCGCGGGGCCGCGAACTTCTATCGCGCGCCGCCGAGGCCGGCAGCGAAGTCGCCCGGGTGGTGCTGCACCCCGGGCGTCGCAATTCCCCGGTCCGCATGGCGCAACGAGACAGTCGATGACGACGCCGGTCCGGGTCTATCCGAAAGCGTCGGCGGCGTCCGCCGCGCTGCACGCTGCGGTCGACGCATTCCGCGGGCCAGTGATGCCATACCTTGGGATCACGGGCGCGCGTCGCGCCGCGCTTGCGTCACAGCCGTCGCGGCCACGGACGCCGCTGCGGCCGAGCGGCCCGCTGCGGCAAAGGGCGTGGACTTCGCATCGAGGACGAACAGCCCGACGCCCGCGCACAGGCTGAGCGCGACGATCAAGGTGGGAACCCGCCACTGAGCCCACCATCTGGCCGCAGGGTGTTGCATGTTGCCGCGCCTCCGGATGCTGCCTTGAGCCTGCCGGGCCCGAGGGATGCCGGCTCGATCTGCCGAATCTGGCGTCGCACCTGCCGACGAACATCCTCTCTGCGGAGGAAAAACCATCAGCGCCGGCCCGCGCGCGCAGGTGACAGTCGCGACACCGCGCTCGAGAATTCGATCCCGCTGGCGCGGCGCGCTTCCGGTCAGTGCGCGCGCCTGAATTGTGCTCTTCCGGCGTTCCTGTATGGACAACGCCCACCCGCGGGAAGCCGGGCGGCGCGACGGGCGACCGCGTCCTACGGCGCGTCGCACAAGCCCGGGGTCGGGAAGCGGGACGGCCCGCTGACCTCGATGTCGATGCGGTCGCCACCGACCGGGGTCCCCACGCTCAGCCCGGCAAGCCGCCGGCGGCTTCTGCGAGCCGCTTTTTCTCGCGCAGCCGCGCGAGTTCCGCATCCTCGAGCTCTCGGCGCTTGGCCTGCTGGCGTTGCAGCTCGGCGTGGCGTTCCTTTTCGACCTCCTCGGCGCTCGGGGACTCCTCGATCGACAGGTCCATGAAATTCGATGGCGGCGGCTCGCCGCGCGCGCTCTTGAGCTTGATGTTCAGGCGCAGCTCGTTGGCCGAGTCGGCATTGCGGATCGCCTCCTCGAAGCTGATCAGGTTGGCGTTATAGAGCTCGAAGAGGGCCCAGTCGAAGGTGCGCATGCCGAGCTCGCGCGACTTGGTCATGATCGCCTTGATCTCGTGGAACTCGCCCTGGAAGATCCGCTCGGCGATGGTCGGCGTGTTGAGCAGGATCTCGATCGCCGCGGCGCGGCCGTGGCCGTCCTCGCGCCGCACCAGCCGCTGCGAGACGATCGCCCGCAGGTTGGCCGACAGGTCCATCAGCAGTTGCGTGCGGCGCTCCTCGGGGAAGAAGTTGATGATCCGCTCGATGGTCTGGCTGGCGCTGTTGGCGTGCAGCGTGCCCAGGCACAGATGACCGGTCTCGGCGAAGGCGATCGCATGCTCCATCGTCTCGGCGTCGCGGATCTCGCCGATCAGGATCACGTCGGGCGCCTGGCGCAGGGTGTTCTTCAGCGCGTGGCGCCAGGAATGCGTGTCGACCCCGACCTCGCGGTGGGTGACGAGCGACTTCTGCGAGACGTGGACGTACTCGACCGGGTCCTCGACCGTGATGATGTGGCCGGCCGAGGTGCGGTTGCGATGGTCGACCAGCGCCGCCAGAGTGGTCGACTTGCCCGAGCCGGTGGCGCCGACGACGAGCACCAGACCGCGCTTGTTCATCACCACCTCCTTCAGGATCACCGGCAGCTCGAGCTTGTCGAAGTTCGGGATCTCGGAGGCGATGGTGCGGATCACCATGCTGACCGCCTGCTGCTGGACGAAGACGTTGACCCGGAAGCGCGACAGCCCGGCGATCGAGATCGCAAAGTTGCACTCCATCTCGCGCGCGAACTCCTCGCGCTGGCGCTCGTTCATCATCGCGTGGGCCAGCGTGCGGGCCAGCTCGGGCGTCAGCTTCTGGGTCGTCAGCGGCTGCATGCTGCCGTGCGATTTCATGCTGGGCGGAAATTCGCTCGCGATGAAAAGGTCGGATCCGCCCGCCTGGCTCATGGCGGTCAGCAGCTTGTGCATGTAGGCCCGGGCCTGTTCCTCGGAAAGATTCGACATCGCGGCGCCCGCAGTGGTGATTGCCACCGATCTTGCCGGCCGCTTGCCGCGTGCGAGCGCCGGAAAACCGCGTGGAGTCGGGCCCATTTCGGCCGCTCGTTGGGAGCGTTTCACCCGCCGGAATGTCGCATACGGAAGGTTGCGCCTGCAGGCGAAAAGGTATAATCCACCTCTCAGCGCGACAGCAGGCAACTGCCGACACGCCGCCAACCCGCCGCCATCCGGATGGTCGTGGGTTTTTTTGTTCCAGGGCGCGTCACTGCCCCTGCGTCGGCTTTTGAACCGGCCTCGTGCCCTCAGATGCCTTGAACAACGCGGCTTGTGTCGCAACGTCGACCGCCCCGCACCGACCGAGGAATCGCATGACCGCGAAGAAAACCCCGCCCCCCGCCGCCCCGGCGCCCGTGAAGGCGAGCGCTGCTAAGGGCAAGCCCTCCGCTGCCGCTCCGAAGCCGGCACCCAAATCCGCCGCCAAGCCCGCTGCGAAGCCGGTCGCGACCGTGAGCGCCGCCAAGGCCGCGCCCGCTGCGGGCAAGGGGGCCGTCGCCGCGAAGGCCAAGTCCGCCGCCAAGACCCAGCCGGTGGTCGCCGAGCTGCCGGTCCTCGACGAGGACGTGTTTGACGTCGAGTCCGACCTCGACGTCGTGGCCGAGGCCGGCGACGACGGGGTCGACGGCGTCGAGACGCCCGAAGCGGCGCAGGCCGAGACCAAGGCCAAGGTCAAGCCGCTGCGCATGAAGGTGCCGAAGTCGAAGGAGCGCGCGCTGATCCGCGAGTTCGGCCTGGACGTCACCACGCTCACCGAGGAAGAGGCGACCAAGCGTCGCACCGAGCTCAAGACGCTCGTCAAGATGGGCAAGCTGCGCGGCTTCCTGACGCAGCAGGAGATCAACGACCACCTGCCCGAGAAGCTGGTCGACGTCGAGGTGATGGAAGCCATCGTCAAGATGCTCAACGACATGGGCATCGCGGTCTACGAACAGGCGCCCGATGCGGCGACGCTGCTGGTGGCCGGCGGCGGTGCCACCACCGCGACCGACGAGGAAGCCGAGGAAGCCGCCGAAGCGGCACTGTCGACGGTCGACTCCGAATTCGGCCGCACCACCGACCCGGTGCGCATGTACATGCGCGAGATGGGCACGGTCGAGCTGCTCACGCGCGAGGGCGAGATCGAGATCGCCAAGCGCATCGAGGCCGGCCTGCAGGCCATGATGCTGGCCATCTCGGCCTCGCCCGCCATCATGGCCGAAATCCTCACCTACGGCGACAAGATCGCCGCCGGCCAGATGACCATCTCCGAAGTGGTCGACGGCTTCGTCGTCGCCGACGAGGCCGACGACTACGTGGC
>JBDSZM010000026.1:0-7565 GCA_039925165.1 Burkholderiaceae bacterium | reverse complement strand
CAGTTCGATCGGCGGACGGTTAGCGAAGGCGCGTCGTCCGCAAGGGAAGCCACACGGCCGCGATCGCGTCGAGCAGCGCCATGAGCTGCTGCTGCAGGCGCTCGAATCCTGCGTGCGGCTGCCGCGTCGCCTCGTCCATGTACAGGCGCTTGTTGACCTCGACCTGCAGGCTGTGGCGGCCGGCCACCGGATCGGCGTAGGCCCGCACCAGCTCGACGCCCTTGAACGGCTTGTTGACGGCGACATCGTGGCCCTGGTCCGCCAGCGTCGCACGCACGAACTCGGTAAAGGCCGGGTCGCAGCTGCTGCCGTCGCGGTCGCCGAGAACCATGTCGGCGCGCCGCTGACCGGCGCCGCCTTCGCCCATCGCGCCGCTGACCGCATTCATCGAGTGGCAGTTGAGGTGCCAGACCATGCCGTGGCGCGCGTGTGCGGCGTCGAGCAGGCGCCGCAAGGCCGCGTGGTACGGGACGTGGCAGCGTTCGATGCGCGCACGCACCTCGGCCACGCCCAGGCGGCGCGCATAGATCGGCCGGCCGTCGTCGAGCGTGCGCCAGATCAGCGACTTGCCGATGCGCGCCTTGCCGCTGGGCACGAGCACGTCGGGCCAGGGCGCGTCGAGCAGATCGGTATCGATGTCGCCGGCGTGCCGGTTGACGTCGAGATAGGTGCGCGGGAACTGCGCCGCCAGCAGCGGAATGCCCTTGTCGATGGCCGGCAGCCAGAGCCGGTCGACATGACAGTCCTCGCCGTCGCGCAGGTCGTCGCCGGACACCGCCGCATCGAAGTCGGCCGGCGTGGCATGGCCCGAGTGCGGCGAGTCGAGCACGATCGGCAACGCCGGCGTCGCGGGGCCGTGGACGAGCAGGAGCGGTTCAGGCATGGCGGACTCCGGATGTCGTCGCCAGTATCCAACAGCCCCCGCCGTGCGCTGCCGACGGTGGCCCTGCGGGCTGGTTGGCCGCATGCCCTGCGCCGCGCCGTCACCTGACCGGCGGGTCGCCCGCCGGGTGGGCATGGACATTGCGGCGGGTCGGTGCCGCAACCGTCGCAGACCCGGGCCGACCCGGATTCCCACCCCGCGGCGGCTGGATAGCATCGGACCGCGTCCCACAAGGGCGCGGCGTCCCATCCCGGCCACGAAGGAGATCGACATGCAAGAGCGCGACCTGCGAAATCTCATCGACGACGTCCGCGAGGGCCGGCTGCCCCGGCGCAGCTTCATCCAGCGTCTGGTCGGCCTGGGTGTCACCGCGCCGATGGCAGCGATGCTGCTGATGCATGCCGGCGTGGCGCAGTCGCAGTCGGCACCCGTCTACAAGCCGACCAAGCGCGGCGGCGGCGGCGCCCTCAAGGTGCTGTGGTGGCAGGGCGCGACGCTGCTGCAGCCGCACTTCGCCAACGGTACCAAGGACCAGGAAGGCTCGCGCATCTTCTACGAGCCGCTGGCGGTGTGGGACAACGACGGCAACCTGGTGCCCATCCTGGCGGCCGAGATCCCGAGCGTGGCCAACGGCGGCGTCCTCGAGGGCGGCAAGGTGGTGCGCTGGCGCCTCAAGAAGGGCGTGACCTGGCACGACGGCAAGCCCTTCACCGCCGACGACTGCGTCTTCACCTGGGAATACGCACGCGACCCGGCGACCGCGGCGGTGACGGCCGGCGTCTACAAAGACCTGACGGTCACGAAGGTCGACGACCACACGATCCTGGTCTCGTTCCGCAAGGCGACGCCGTTCTGGGCCACCGCCTTCGTCGCGGCCGAAGGCGCGATCATCCCCAAGCACCTGTTTAGCCCCTACGCCGGCGCCAAGTCGCGCGAGGCGCCGAACAACCTCAAGCCGGTCGGCACCGGGCCGTACACCTTCGTCGATTTCAAGCCGGGCGACATCGTGCGCGGCGAGATCAACAAGAACTACCACATGCCGAACCGGCCGTACTTCGACACGATCGAGATGAAGGGCGGCGGCGACGCGACCTCGGCCGCGCGCGCGGTGCTGCAGACCGGCGAGTACGACTACGCCTGGAACCTGCAGGTCGAGGACGAAGTGCTCAAGCGCATGGAGATCAACGGCAAGGGCAAGGCGCACATCGTGCCGAGCGGCGACATCGAGTTTATCCAGCTCAACATCACCGATCCCTGGAACGAGGTCGAGGGCGAGCGCGGCAGCGTCAAGAGCAAGCACTTCGCCTTCAGCGACATCAAAGTGCGAGAGGCGATGGCGCTGCTGTGCGACAAGAAGAGCATGCAGGAGTTCATCTACGGCCGCACCGGCACAGCGACCGGCAACTTCGTCAACAACCCCTCGCGGTTCCGCTCGCCCAACACCAAGTGGGAGTTCAACATCGAGAAGGCCAACGCGCTGCTCGATGCAGCCGGCTGGAAGAAGGGTGCCGACGGCATCCGCGAGAAGGGCGGCAAGAAGATGAAGTTCGTCTACCAGACGTCCATCAACGGCACCCGCCAGAAAGAGCAGGCGATCGTCAAGCAGGCGGCGCAGAAAGCCGGCATCGACCTGGAGCTGAAGTCGGTCACTGCCTCGGTCTTCTTCTCGTCCGACGTGGCCAATCCCGACACCTACGGCAAGTTCTGGTGCGACATGCAGATGTACACCACCACCATGACCGCGCCCGACGCCGAGCGCTTTATGGACCAGTACAAGTCGGACGAGGCCTCGCAGAAGGCCAACAAGTGGGCCGGCCGCAACATCTGCCGCTACGTCAACCCGGAGTACGACAAGCTCTTCCTCGAGGCCTCGTCGCAGCTCGATCCGGTCAAGCGGACGGCGGCCTTCATCCGCATGAACGACATGGTCGTCAACGACTTCGTGGTGGTGCCGCTCATCAGCCGGCCGCGCATCCGCGGCGCCAACCTGAAGCTCGTCACCACGCTGTCGGGCTGGGACCTCGACTTCTCGGCGCTGCAGAACTGGTACCGCGACGGCGGCGTGGCCTGACCGCGCCCGACGCCTGACTCCTTCAAGTCCGAGAAGGCGCCGTGGGGCCTTACCTCCTGCGGCGGCTGCTGATCGCGCTGCCGAGCCTGCTGGGCATCAGCGTCGTGCTGTTCACGGTGCTGGCGCTGGCGCCCGGCGATCCGTTCGCCGAGATGGCGCTCAACCCGAACGTGCCGGCCGAAGTGCAGGCCAATCTGCGCAAGCAGTTCGGGCTCGATGACCCGGTCTGGCAGCGCTATTTCCGCTGGCTGTTGGCGATGCTGCAGGGCGACTGGGGCTTCTCGTTCATCAGCCGGGTTGATGTCGACACGCTCATCTGGCAGCGCGTGCCGGTCACGCTGGCAGTCATCGGCGCCTCGCAGTTGCTGGCGCTGGCGATCGCGCTGCCGGTGGGCATCTACTCGGCGGCACGGCCCTATTCCCTCTTCGACCGCATCGCCAGCACGCTCGCCTTTGTCGGCTTCTCGCTGCCGACCTTCTTCACCGGGCTGCTGCTGATCCTGCTGTTTTCCATCAAGCTCGACTGGCTGCCGTTCGTCTTTCGCGCCGACATCTCGGCCACCGGCTGGCAGTGGTGGTGGGAGCACATCAAGCAGTCGATCATGCCGGTGCTGGTGCTGGGCCTGTTCCAGGGCGCGAGCTGGACCCGCTACGTGCGCTCGGCGGTGCTCGACGTGATCCGGCTCGACTACGTGACCACCGCGCGCAGCAAGGGCCTGGCCGAGCGTGCCGTGGTGATGAAGCACGTGGTGCGCAATGCGCTGATCCCGGTCGTCACGCTCGTCGCCCTCACCATGCCGCAGGTCTTCGGCGGCGCCATCGTCACCGAGCAGATCTTTCGCGTGCCCGGCATCGGCTCGCTGCTGATCGACGCGATCCTGCGCAATGACACGCCGGTGGTGATGGCGGTGACCTTCGTCTTCTCCTGCCTGGTGATCCTCTTCAACCTCGTCGCGGACCTGCTCTATGGCTGGCTCGACCCCCGCATCAGCTACCGCTAGCGTGCCCGCGGCCGCTGCCGCGGCGCGCCGGCCCAGCGTCTCGCCGTGGGCCGAGGCGTGGCGGCGATTCAAGCGGCATCGCCTCGCCGTGACCGGCCTGGTGGTGCTGAGCGTGATGGTGCTGTTGGTCGTGCTCGGCCCCGTCTTCTGGAAGCTGCAGATCAACGACATCGACTTCACCTCGCGCCTGAAGACGCCAACCGGCGCGCATCCCTTCGGCACCGACGACCTCGGGCAGGACATCTTCGCGCGCATGCTCTACGGCGGGCGCATCTCGCTCGCAGTCGGGCTGGCGGCGATGCTGATGGCGATGGGGGTCGGCGTGACCATCGGCGCCATCGCCGGCATCTCGCGCGGCGCGGTCGACGCGGCCCTGATGTGGCTGACCGACCTGTTCCTGTCGCTGCCGCAGTTGCCGCTGCTGCTGATCCTGATCTATCTCTTCCGCGACTCGCTCAAGACGGCGTTCGGCCCCGAAGTCGGTGTGTTCATCCTGGTGGTGCTGGTGATCGGCGGTTTCCGCTGGATGCCGGTGGCACGGCTGGTGCGGGCGCAGTTCTTCTCGTTGCGCGAAAAAGAGTTCGTCGAGGCGGCACGCGCGCTCGGTGCCTCGGTGCCGCGGCAGGTGATCCGCCACATCCTGCCCAACTCGCTCGGCCCGGTCATCGTGGCCGGCACCATCGACGTCGCGGCCGCCATCATCGCGGAGTCGACGCTGTCCTTCCTCGGCCTCGGCTTTCCGCCCGACATCCCGACCTGGGGCCGCATCCTTTACGACAGCAAAGAGTACCTCGACATCGCGCCGCACTGGGCGCTGTTCCCCGGCACTGCCATCTTCCTGGCAGTGTTGTGCATCAACTTCGTCGGCGACGGGCTGCGCGATGCGCTCGACCCGCGCCGGGTGCTCTGAGGTTTCGGCTGCCGATGGCGCTGCTCGAGATCAAGGACCTGAAGGTCCACTTCAAGACCGACGACGGCTGGCTGCATGCGGTCGACGGCGTCGACATCGCGGTCGAACGCGGCCAGACCGTCAGCGTGGTCGGCGAGTCGGGTTGCGGCAAGACGGTGACCGCGATGACGGTGCTGAAGCTGGTGCCGATGCCGCCCGGGCGCATCGTCGGGGGGCAGGTGCTGTGGCAGGGCCGCGACCTGGTGACCGCCAGCGTCGAGGAGATGCGGCGGGTGCGCGCGAAAGAGATCGCCATCGTCTTCCAGGAGCCGATGACCTCGCTCAACCCGGTCTACAGCGTGGGCGAGCAGATCGCCGAGTCGCTGCGTCTGCACGAAGGGCTGTCGCGCAAGGCGGCCATGGACCGCGCGGTCGAGATGCTCGAGCTGGTTCGCATCCCGACCCCACTGCGCCGGGTGCGCGACTACCCGCACCAGTTCTCCGGCGGCATGCGCCAGCGGGTGATGATCGCGATTGCCCTGGCCTGCAACCCCCAGTTGCTGATCGCCGACGAACCGACGACGGCGCTCGACGTGACCATCCAGGCGCAGATCCTCGACCTGCTGGCCGAGCTGAAGGAGCGCCTCGGGATGTCGCTGCTGCTCATCACCCATGCGATGGGCGTGGTGGCCGAGGTGGCGCAGCGGGTGGTGGTCATGTATGCCGGCATGGTGGTCGAAGAGGCGAGCGTCGACGACCTCTTCGCGCGCCCGCGCCATCCGTACACGCAGGGCCTGATCCGCTCGATCCCGCGCATCGATACCGCGGCGCTGCACAAGGTGCGGCTGGAGCAGATCCCCGGCACCGTGCCCAAGCTGATCGAGCCCGCGCCGGGCTGCCGCTTCGCGCCGCGTTGCCGGCATGCGCTGCCCGAGTGCCGCAGCGCCACACCGGCGTTGCGCGAGCCGGTGGCGGGGCACAAGGTGCGCTGCATCCTCGACCTGGTGCCCGCGTGATGGACGAAGCGCCGACCGCCAACCCGGCCCCGCTCGACCCGGCGGTGCAGCGGCCGTTGCTCGAGGTCCGCGACCTGGTCAAGCGCTTCCCCATCAAGGGTGGATGGCTCGGCCGCGAGGTGGACGCGGTGCATGCGGTCAGCGGCGTCAGCTTCGACCTGGCGGCCGGCGAGACGCTGGGCGTGGTCGGCGAATCGGGCTGCGGCAAGAGCACCACCGGGCGCTGCATCCTGCGGCTGATCGAGCCGACCTCGGGCGAGGTCTGGTTCGAGGGCCGCAACGTCACCGCGCTCGGCAAGGACGAGTTGCGTGCGCTGGCGCGCGACATGCAGATCATCTTCCAGGACCCGTACGCGTCGCTCAATCCGCGCATGACGGTGGGCGCCATCGTCGGCGAGGCACTCGCGATCCACAAGCTCGCGAAGACGCGCACCGAGTACGACGACCGGGTCGTCGACCTGCTGGAGACGGTCGGGCTCTCGGCCGATCACCGCAAGCGCTATCCGCACGAGTTCTCGGGCGGGCAACGCCAGCGCATCGGCATCGCACGCGCCCTGGCCGTGAGCCCCAAGCTGATCGTCTGCGACGAGGCCGTGTCGGCGCTCGACGTCTCGATCCAGGCCCAGGTGATCAACCTGCTCGAGGACCTGCAGGCCAAGTTCAAGCTGACCTACATCTTCATCGCCCACGACTTGTCGGTGGTCGAGCACATCAGCGACCGGGTCGCGGTGATGTACCTGGGCCGCATCGTCGAGATCGCCCGCGCGCGCGACCTGTACCTGCATCCGCTGCACCCGTATACCGAGGCGCTGCTGTCGGCGGTGCCGATTCCCGACCCGACCGCCAAGCGCAAGCGCATCGTGCTGCAGGGCGACGTGCCGAGCCCGATCCGGCCGCCCACGGGCTGCCATTTCCACACCCGCTGCCCGATCGCGCAGTTCCCGCTGTGCAGCACCGAGTCGCCGCCGCTCGAGCTGGCCGGCAATGGCCACTGGGTCGCCTGCCATCTGCGCCCATAGGCCGGATTCCGGGGTCGACTGCGGCGATGGAGGCTGGAGCCGCGGTGCTAAAGTCGCCGCCGTAACTCGTGGTCCGCCAGCCGGTGCAGCCGTGTCGCGGAAGGTTGATCGACCCGCTCAAAGCGCCGGAAACCGGCGCGTAAGGTGAACGAAAATGATGCAGGAACTCCGGGCCAACTCCCATCTGTTCGGCGGCAATGCGCCCTACGTCGAGGAGATGTACGAGGCCTATCTCGACAATCCCGGATCGGTCGCCGACAACTGGCGCGCCTACTTCGACGCCCTGCAAAATGTCCCTGCCACCGACGGCAGCGACTCGCGCGACGTCGCGCACGCGCCGGTGGTCGAGTCGTTCGCGCAGCGCGCCAAGGCCAATGCCTTCGGCAACAAGGCGAGCCACGCCGATCTGGCGGTCGCGCGCAAGCAGGTCCACGTCCAGTCGCTGATCGCCGCGTATCGCTTCCTCGGCTCGCGCTGGGCCGAACTCGACCCGCTCAAGCGCCAGGAGCGCCCCAAGATCCCCGAACTCGAGCCGGCGTTCTACGACCTGACCGAGTCGGACATGGACATGTCGTTCAGTGCGAGCAACACGTACTTCACGACCGCCGAGAACATGACGCTGCGCGAGATCGTGCAGGCCCTGCGCGAGACGTATTGCGGCTCGGTCGGTGCCGAGTACATGCACA
>JBDSZM010000025.1:0-2867 GCA_039925165.1 Burkholderiaceae bacterium | reverse complement strand
CACGGCGTGAGGCCGAGCGAGCGGCCGGCCTCCATCACGCCGCCGCCGCGCTCCAGGAAGGCGGTACGTGCCAGCAGGTAGACGTAGGGGTAGAGCACGCTCGCGAACATCAGCACCGCGCCGCCGGTGCTGCGGATCTCGGGGAAGCGGTAGTCGGCGCGGGTCCAGCCGGTGGCCTCGCGCAGCGCGCTCTGCAACGGGCCGGCGAACTGCAGCAGGTCGGTGTAGGTGTAGGCCATCACGTAGGCCGGCATCGCCAGCGGCAGCACCAGCGCCCACTCGAACGTGCGCCGACCCGCGAAGTCGAGGTGGGTGACGAGCCAGGCCGCGCCCACGCCGAGCAGGGTCACGCCGATGCCCACGCCCAGACACAGCTGCAGGCTCGTGACGACGTACTCGGGCAGCAGCGTCGCCGCCAGGTGGGCCCAGGTGCCGCCGGTGCCCACGCTGAAGAGGTTGGACCCGACCGACAGGATCGGCACCGCGACCAGCGCCGCGATGAGCAGCGTGAGGCCGGTCAGCCAGCGGGTCGGGCGCGGGGCGAGCGGCGCCGGTGCGGGCGGGGATGGCGTCATGTCGGGGCGGGCGCGGGCAGTGTAAGGTGCGCCTCCCGCCGCGGCGCCGTGCCGACGCCGCCCTTTCTTCGATCCGACGCCGCCTGCTGCCGATGCCGCCTTCCGACGCCCCCGTGCTGGAGTTGACCGGCATCGCCCATCGCTACGGC
This sequence comes from Burkholderiaceae bacterium, assembly GCA_039925165.1. Taxonomy (GTDB): domain Bacteria; phylum Pseudomonadota; class Gammaproteobacteria; order Burkholderiales; family Burkholderiaceae_C; genus JBDSEG01. Next base: position 2,143 of record JBDSZM010000025.1, on the reverse strand, counting down.
GCCCGGCCGACCTTCGACGGCCTCGACCTGTCGATCGCACCGGGCACCTTGTGCTGCCTGCTCGGCCCGTCGGGTTGCGGCAAGACGACGGTGCTGCGTTGCATCGGCGGCTTCGAGCGTGTCAGCGCCGGCCAGATCCGCATCGCCGGCGAGCTGCAAAGCAGCGCCAGCGTGCACGTCGCCCCCGAGCAGCGGCGCATCGGCATGGTGTTCCAGGACTACGCCCTCTTCCCGCACCTGAGCGTGCTGCGCAATGTCGGCTTCGGGGTGCGCGACCGCACGCAGGCGCGCGAGCGGGCGCTGCAACTGCTGGACACGGTCGGCCTGGCAGCGGCGGCCGAGCGCTATCCGCATGAGCTGTCGGGCGGCCAGCAGCAGCGGGTCGCGCTGGCGCGTGCGCTGGCGCCGGCGCCGCGCCTGCTGCTGCTCGACGAGCCCTTCTCGAACCTCGACGTCGACCTGCGCGAGCAGCTCGCCGCGCAGGTGCGCACCATCCTGAAGACGAGCGGCACCAGCGCCGTCTTCGTCACCCACGACCAGAACGAGGCCTTCACGCTGGCCGACGAGATCGCGGTGATGCACCAGGGCCGCATCCTGCAGCTCGCCAGCGCCTACGAGCTTTACCACCGGCCGGCCAGCCGCTTCGTCGCCGATTTCATCGGCCAGGGGGTGTTCGTCGACGCGACCGTGCTGTCGCCGCAGCGCCTGCAACTCGAGATCGGCGAGGTCGCGACGCAGGAGCCGATCGCCTATGCCGATACGCGCCGGCCCTGCGCCGTCGGCGAACGATTCCAGGTCCTGCTGCGGCCCGACGACGTGCTGCACGACGACGCCAGCGCGGTGCGGGCCACGGTGCTGCACAAGGCGTTCCGCGGCGCCGATATCCTCTACACGCTGGCGCTGGGCAGCGGCGCGCGGGTGCTGTCCCTGGTGCCCTCGCACCACGACCATGCGCTGCACGAGCCGATCGGCATCCGGCTCGAGATGGACCACGTGATCGCGTTCGCGGGCGCCGACTGACGGCGCCGCCGGGGGCGGTCGACGCGGCTCAGGCCGACGGCCGCGCGCCGGCAGCACGTTGCCAGCGCCGCGTCGGCGGTGGCGACGGCACGCGCATCGATGTCACGCCCACGCCTCGCCCATCGCTTCGGCTTGCTCCAGCACCAGGTCCACCGCCGCATCCTGCCGGTCCGGCGGATAGCGGTACTTCCGAAGAATCCGCTTGACCATCAGGCGCAGCCGGGCCTGCACGCTCGCCCGCGCCGACCAGTCGACGGTCAGGTTCTTGCGCAGGTTCTCGGCCAGTTCGTGGGCGATCTTCTTGAGCGTCTCGTCGCTCAGCTCGCGCACCGCCGATTCGTTGTCGGCCAGCGCGTCGTAGAAACGCAGCTCGTCTTCGCTCAGGCCCAGCCGCTCGCCGCGCGCCGACGCTTCGCGGAATTTGTGCGCCATCTGCACCAGCTCGTCCATCACCTGCGCCGCCTCGATGGACCGGTTCTGGTAACGCTGCACCACGTCGGTCAGCAGGTCCGAGAACTTCCGGTTCTGGACCACGTTGCCGGCGAAGCGCGACCGAATCTCGCCTTCGAGCAGGCGCTCCAGCAGTTCGACCGCCAGGTTGCGCTCCGGCAGGTTGCGCACCTCCGCGAGGAAGGCGTCGTCGAGGATGCCGATGTCGGGCTTGTCCAGGCCCACGGCATCGAAGATGTCGACCACCTGCTCCGACACCACCGCCGAGTTGATGATCTGGCGGATGGCCAGCTCGCGCTCCTCGTTCGTCTTGCGCGCCGCCGTGGTGTCGCGCTTGGTCAGGATCACCTTGACGCCTTGCAGGAACGCCACCTCCTCGCGCACCGCCTTGGCTTCGTCGAGCGTGCAGCACAGCGTGTAGGCCTTGCTTATGGCCAGCGCCAGGTCGGCGTAGCGGCGCTTGCCGTCCTGCAGCCCCAGCACGAAGTCGGCGGCACTGGCCAGCGCCTTGTGTCCGCCCGTGAGGAAGCCGCTGTAGTCGTGGCCGTGCAGCAGGCCGCGCAGCGCATCGAGCTTCTCGGCCAGAACGCTCCAGGCTTCGTGCGCGTCGACCGTCGGCCGTCCCCGGCCGTGGCTGGCGGTGTACTCCTTCAGCGCCGACTTCAGCTCGTTG